>NZ_LMHO01000007.1:0-181275 GCF_001428185.1 Mesorhizobium sp. Root695
CCATATCTGGCTGGCTTCCTTCATGGACTATGATTTGGGATATTTCGATGATGAGACATGCAGGCTCGAACCACTCCAAAACCCCTTCGGGCCAAAAGTGTTACCCATGTCTCCGGTATAAACCGTAACCTATGTGTCCGGAACGGACCCAATAATGCCAACACCAAGACGGCGCGGGTGAAGTGGGGCGGCGCGCCAACGACGGTTGCGGGCATCTCGCTTCCGTCTGTAGCCGCGATCAGGGACCAGCGGGAAATACGCAATGCTGGCGCCACCAACAGCCAGAAAGCGTTTCAAGGTACAACGGGCGGCCTTGGTTCAACGACAGGCGCAATCCTCACAGCCACTGACGACACGCAAGCTGACGTGACAATCACCATCACGGGACAGCTTGGCACAACGACGGATACCCTCACCTTGGAGAACGCGCTGGTCGAAGTGCTCTATGCTGCCTGATCGGCAAAGCGCACCGCCGGCCGCGTCCGCCAAAGGTTTATTATCTTCCGGTGGATGGAGGCTTCCCAGACCCCATAGGCGATCGAAAGACCCAGAGACACGCCCGAGATGAGAATGAACATTGTCCAACTCGGGCGGTTGACCAGCATGAAGAACGTGCTCACGAATTGAGCATGGATCAGATAGAACCCGTAGGAAGCATCACCCGCCCGTTTTAATAGCCCATGCTCGGCAAACATGGTCGCGCGCGTCGCGGCCAACACCATCAGCGTAGCGGATATCCCGATGCCGATCTGAAATGGAAGCCACGCGAGCCCGAGATGACTGCGGCAGAGCGCAAGCAAGGCGACCGCTGCCAGAAAGGCCGGCACGCCGCGATATTCGATGTAATCTCGATACCAGTAGGCGAACATGCCGAAAATGAAGGCAAGGTTGATCTGCGAGAGCGCAATCTCAATTACGCCGCCCTGCTGGCTCCAGTGACCGAAACAAAGGATGATCAGCCCCCAGGCCGCCACCAGTAGCTGGCGGGCGGCGATGCTCGGCACGAAGCAAAGCAGCGCGACGACGACATAGAAGAATATCTCGAAAACGAGCGTCCATTCGACAGCCAGCAAGTAAGGGATTTTGCCTGCCGGGTAGAGCAACAGCGCGCCGGGCCAATCGTAGGAGCGCTGAAGGCTCCCAATCAGGATCAAGCGCATGGGATGGTGATTGCCACCGCCAGCCAGAAGCCCGGGTAGATTCGAAGTGCGCGTCTCAGGATAAATTCTCCGGGCGTAGCTTTCGCCGAGAGCATGGCCATAAGGTAGCCTGATAACGCGAAGAACACCGCCACGCCGCTCGCTCCGCATCTAGCAACGGCAAGGCTCCCTTCGGGGATGACATGGTGCATTTGGGCGTAAGCGACGGCATGATGGGCGAAAACGCCGAAGGCCGCTAGAAATCGAAGAGCCTGCAACCCCGCCATCGTCTGCCGCTGGTTTTGATTGGCAGACATTGCGCCCCATTGCTGCGGTTTGCCGCGCGGCTTATGACCAGGTCGAATTCGGACTTTTATCGTCATTCCATATCTCACGCAATCTGTCACCGCGCGCAAGCTCGCCCCCGCAAGGGCGGGCTTGACGATTTCAGCCCCGGCAGCGACACGGCGCCGAGCCTATGGCTCGCTACAGGGCCAATCTTCAGGCCTCGTCAAGCCAGAAGGCAACTCGGTCCGGGCGTCTCCGCAAGCCATGTTGAGCTGCCACTGGGATAGACCCGCCGAATTGGAAAGATCGAGGCCCTCGATACGGGTCAGAAAGAAAAAAGCGCGGTCAAAGTCTATCGGCGCGGTGAACGTCGCTCCTCGGAAGTCCGCCCGCGCGAGATTGGCAAACGAAAAGCGGCTGCCGCTGATATCGGCGTCATGGAACTGCGCTCGCCCCAATTCCGCCTTTGTGAAATCAACATTGGTCAGATTGGCGTCCTGGAAATTCGAGCGCTGCACTTCCGCGCTCGTAAACACAGCGCCCTGCGCGTCCATATGGCTGAAGTCGGTCCTGTAGGCCTCGATTTTGTCGAACCGGGCGCCTTTGGCGGTCGAGTCGGCCAGGGAAGCACGCACAAGCGTTGCCTTCTCAAAATTTGCCGCAAGGAGATTGCTGTTCCTGAGGTCGGTCGAAGTGAAATCAACACCGATCAGGTTCGCCCCGCTCAGGTCCTGTCCTTTTAGGATGAGAAGCTTTTTGTCACAGTCCTGCCAATTGACGCCAGGCGTCGCGGCTGCGTCGCAATTTTGAGCGGCAGTGGCGTTCTGCCAAGCAAATACAATGCAAACCGCTAGAACCAAGCCGGATGTGCCGTAAGCTCTGGTTCGTCTCAAAGTCATTGTTGCTGGACCTCTGCTACTCGCCGACAATCAACCTTACCACATCTGCTGACACTCGAAAGCGACGGCATTTTGCCCGCTAATCCCGCTAGTCCCCACCGCCAAATGAAAAGCCCGCCACAGGAAGGCAGCGGGCTTTTAACAGGCACCGTCCTGGCCACCCTTCCGCAGCCTGACGCCAGCGCCACCGCCGTTCTCGGGGATGAACTCGACGCCGGCAGATGCCTATCCCCCTTAATCGAGATCGGCAGCGTTTGTTAGTGCGGCTTGGGCCTTCATCTCGGCAAGATCGGCTGATTTCTGTGCGGCAATGGCCTTCACCTTGGCAAGACGTTGGCTACGTGTCTCGCGGGCTACATACCACTCTTCAAACAGCATCTCGATCAATTCAATCAGCGCCTGAGCCTCTCCTGGTTCGACTTCGACGATCATGTCGATGTCGCTCTCCATATGTGCCCCTATGTTGCCAACCTCGCGGATTGCGTCAATTGCATCAACCGTTTCAGCGGCAACGCCAGGGGGCGCAGTCCCCTCATCAAGGGCCAAGCGAAGGGCTTTAATCTCGTCGATAAGGCGCTTCTTCGTTATCCCACAGAAGTCTCGAATCATGCCCTGTAGGCATCGCCTTGCAAGTGTGGCGGCTGCCTTTGGACTGAGGTCTCTGATGGCGCAGGCCTCGCGATAGTCGGCGGTCAACGGTGCTGGAACGTAATCCGGTTGTGGTTTAGCGAACGACGAAGGGCGCAATTTCCAAGACTCGATTGCATCCTTTAGAGCCACCCGATTGCCTGCAGCATTGAGAACCGTGAGCCTCAGATCAGCTTTGATGCTAGGCTGATTACATAGAGCATTGAGACACCTGGTTGCTTCAATGACAATCCCGATCCGGCCGAGTGCTGTGTCTCCAATCGGCAAATCGAACAGCCCAAATCGCGTGTTATTGCCTCGTATTTGATGGCGCTGGCAAAATGGACATGTCCATTCGTTCATTGTTGTCCCTTTCTCAGCCGGACCCCGGGACCCTCGCCGTTTTCGTCCACGAAGATGACTCCAGCGGCTTCAATTGCTTTGCAGATAGCTTCGACGGAATAACCCGGGCCTGTGCTTTCGGTCTCAATCCTCGTGATCGTGTTTCGATGCACACCCGACTTCTCGGCCAGGTCCCGAACCGTCCAGTTCAGTAGGCCGCGAGCCGCTCTAACTTGTGCACTTGTCACCATGTAATGTTCCTGTATATTGCATCTGTCACCATAAAGGTGCACATAGCACAATATTGGGAGAATACCAAATGCCAAACACCTCTATTCGAGCAGCCGCAGAAGGCTTGGCCAATGTCAACCGCCGCCGGCTGCTCAATCTGACCGGGGCGGGGCTTGCTCTCGCCGCAACCGCAATGGCTACGAAGCCATCTGTGGCCGCACCTACCAGCCGGGTTGCCGACCTCGAAGCCGCATTCCATGCCGAATGGGCAGCGCTCCGTGCCATGGAACCAGACCTGAATGCGGCCGAGCTGCGCTATATGCAGATCAAAGGCAGGCGTCCCGTCTTGGGTGAAATGACACCGGAGGAAAACGAAAGGCTCCGCAAAACGGCTGTGGCAGATCTCTCAAAGCTGCCGCCAAGTCGCGCCAGCGTCGAACATGTCGAGGCCATGCGCGCCTATACAAAGGCGGATGCGGCCGCTCGCCGCAAGTCGGGCTTTGGTAAGCTCGATAGAGCATACGCGGAGGCCACACACCGCACGGGGGACGCGGCCAACGCGCTCCTTCGCTACCCTGCCGCGACGCTTGACGACCTCGCCGCCAAGGTGCGGGTGCATCGCGTCTGGGAATACGACGGGGAAGACTTCAACTTCATCATGAACGACATAGCGCGTGTCGCCGGGAATGGGGGTGTCGTATGAACGCCGCTGTCGCTTCGGATCGGGGCCTAATCACCGAGGCTGATATCGATCGCGGCTATGACGCATGCGCGATAGTCCGCGTTTGCGAACTGGCGATGGAGACAATTCCCGGGCTAGGCCAAGACGCTCTTGTCAACGAAGCCGTTGGCGACATCGTGAGGTTGTTGCGGATGGTGGGACAGATGACCGGGGCATCGCTTAATGCCCTGGAGCTGGCAAAAACGAGACAGGCAGACCCCAAAGCCTGATCATTCCGCCCCCCGAAACGATTGAGCCCGCTGCCTCACGGTGGCGGGCATTTTACGAGGCCGACTGCGTGAACCCGCCAAGCAAGCCGCCCACAAAAGAACCGATTTTGCCATAGGTATCTGGCCCGAGGCTCCCATCGGGCTTCGATTCCACCGTCTCTCGAATCGAGGCCTTTGGGCCGTTAAACGTGCCCTTTTCGATCGCGGCGACGCCTTTCGAAGTCAATTGAACACCCCAGGCTCTACCATCCGAGTAGATGCCGCCTGCGGTAATCAACCCCTCCAATCTTAACCAATGCGTCGCTGCCAGGAAATGCTGCGAGCCGCCCTCTATGGCGGCTTCCTGCGGCATCACATCGCGGGCCTCAATTTCCTGACTTCGGAGCCCGCCGAGCACCAGTTTTGCTAAGATACGGCCGATCAGCTCGTAAGACTCATCTAGCGCGGTCAAAATCGGGCCTTTCCATGTCGCATCCATGTCGCGTGGACTCGCCGATAGTGGCAGGAAACCGTTGGAAATCAACGGGCGGCGTTCCTTGGCTTTGTTACCCTATCTGTTACCCAGCGCCTGAGTTTGGTCTAATTCTGTGCTCTCAGAATTCAGCTAAATTATTGAATTTATTGGCGATCCCGACAGGATTCGAACCTGTGACCATCGGCTTAGAAGGCCGGTGCTCTATCCAGCTGAGCTACGGGACCGCTGACCGGCCGCTGGGCCGGCTGAATATTTGACGCTGGCCGCCGTTCAATGCGTCCAGGGCGTCCTGCGGTCATAGCGGAAATTCTCCGCATAGGAAATCTGGCGGCGCTTGGTCTCTTTCGGCTCCTCGACGCGATAGGCGAGCGCTTCCTTTTCGGCGTAGGCCACCGCCTCTTCCCTGGTGTCGAAGGTGAGCCGGATCTGGCTTCTCATGTCGCCCGACGTGGTGTAGCCCATCAGCGGGTCGATCTTCTTGCGCATCTCGGGGTCGAATTCCAGCACCCAGTAGCCGGTCTTGGCCTTGCCGGATTGCATCGCTGTTTTGGCTGGGCTGAAAATGCGCGCGGACATGGCCACCTCGTTATTGTGCAAGGCAGCATCGCTACCCTTCGCCCGTCATTACTGCGCAATGCGCACGGCGGCAAGGTTTTTGCACTTGCCATGCAACGCCGAAATGAATAGGCAACAGACCGTTCGGAGTGTAGCGCAGCCTGGTAGCGCATCTGGTTTGGGACCAGAGGGTCGGGAGTTCGAATCTCTCCACTCCGACCATCCTCTCCCGAAATGCAATATGGATGGTGATCGGCGCGGCCGTACGGTCACCTTGCTGGGCTTCCCGGCGTGGGCCTTGCCGTGACAGTCTTCCGGTGCCAGTCCGGGGGCGCACGGGGCGCTTCAAAAAATGGCAGCAAACGACAGGCCGGTGATCACCCGGAAGGCTGGCAGAGCAACAAGACCAGCCAGTCGGGCTGCATGGTGCTGGGGCCGCAACACACGTCGGCGACCAAGCTGTGGTTCGGCAAGGCCAGTAACGCGCCGACTTCAGATCGCTGCCACACCACAATGGCGAGGCGGAAACCGGCGCCTATCTGCTATCCGGCAACGCCCGCATCTATTTTGGTGAGGACTAAGAGGAGTTCGTCGAATTGTCGGCCGGCGACTTCATGTTCGTGCCGCCGTTCCTGCCGCATCTCGAAGCCAATATGAGCAACGGAGCAACTGTGGTGGTTGGCCTGCCGCGCCCGGGAAAACATCGTAGTCAATTTGCCCGACGTCGACGACGCCCAACTAGCCGGCTATCGCCGCGCCTGAGCGCCGGGAACACAATTGACGGCAAGCTCGCCGGGTGACAACCCCAACGCCATCTCCCGGCGAGCCTACACCTGATTTGGAACGCAATCAGGACCGGGGTCAGCCGGCAATCTCCCGCAGCAAGATGGATGCCAGCTGCTATTTCCCGAAATGGCACAGTGACGGGAGTAGTCGACTCTCGGGGCCACGGATCGGAAGCTTGGGCTGGCTGTATGGCCGAGCAAGGTTTCGTCTCTCGCTAAGCGCAAGAGGCCTCCGTCTAGATCTCGAACTCACCTTGCCCTTCATCCATGGCGTTGACGGTTTCAGCGGCGAGCGTGCGCGTGATCGGCGTCTTGCGCTCGAGCGCAGTGCGATCCAGCCTTTCCACCACGCGCATGGCCGTCGCCAGCGAGCGCTCGATGCGGCGCACGAGATACTGCACGACATGCGGCTCGACCTCGACCTGTCGGTCGGCGAACAGCTTGGTGATAACGCCGGCGAGCAGGAGATCGTCGGGCTCATGGATCTCGACTGTCGCCGCCGCCTTCAGCCGCGAAGCGAGATCAGGCAGCCTGACGCCCCATGCCGATGGGAAGCGACGCGCCGTCAGGAGCAGCGTGGATCCGGCACCCCGCACCGCATTGATCAAATGGAACAGGCCTTGTTCATCAACCGCCCCGGTATCGACATCGTCGATCAGCGCCGGCCGGGCGCCGAGACTGGCGATGCTGTCACCAATGCGCCTGGCGTCGACCGCCACCGCGCTGGCGCGCGCGCGCCAGATCGAGGCCAGATGTGTCTTGCCGGAGCCGGCGGGACCTGCCAGCACGACCACCGGTGAAGGCCAGTCCGGCCAGCGGTCGACCAAGGCCACAGCCTGATTGTTGGTGCCCGAGACGACGAGGTCGTCGCGCGAATAGCCGGTGCCATGGCCGAGATCGAGCGGCAACTGGCGCGGCGGGTCGGCTTTCTGGTCGCTCATGCGGCTCAGCTGTGCGGGCCGGCAAGGCACTTGGTCATCGGCCAGATCATGGCTTGATGGCCCTGCGACGAGCGGCAGGGGTTTGCGGCTCAACGCCGTGGCCCTTGTAGAGCGGCGATTCGAGATAGCGGGCTATGGCAAACCGCACCAGCACGGCAACGGCAGCTGAAGCCGGCACCGCGATCAACAAGCCGACGAAGCCGAACAGCGCACCGAAGGCAAACAATGAAAACATCAGCCATACCGGGTGCAGGCCGACGCTTTTGCCGACCAGCCGCGGCTGCAGGATGTTGCCCTCGATGAACTGGCCGATGAAGAACACGACGGCGACGGCGACGATCATGGTCCAGTCCGGCCAGAACTGGACGAAGGCAACGCCGACGGCCAGCACCAGCCCGGTCAGCGATCCGACATAGGGAATGAAGGAGATGAGCCCGGCGAACAGGCCGATGAGGATGGCGAAATTCAAGCCGGTCAGCGTCAGCCCGGTGGCGTACATGGCACCCAGCACCAGGCACAGCGTGCCCTGGCCGCGAACGAAGCCGGCTGTCGCGGTGTTGATGTCGCGGGCGATGGCGCGCACGGTCGCGACGTTGTCGCGCGGCACCCAGCTGTCGATGACCGCCACCATGCGGTCCCAGTCGAGCAGCATGTAGAAGGCGACCACCGGCGTCACCACGAACAGGCTGACCACCGATACCAGCGCCATGCCGGAACTCCACAGCGAGGTAAAGACGGTGGTGATGAGACCGAAGCCGGAGGTCAGCAGCGAATTCAGGCCGTCGCGCAGGCCATTGGCGTTGACGCCGAATTTCTGCTCCAGCCATTTCGGGTCGAACGACGTGATCAGGCTCTGCAGCCGGGTCAAATACTCCGGCAGCTTTCCGGCGAAATCGGCCATTTGCGTGGCCAGAACCGGAATGAGGATGACGAAGGCCAGCACCAGCACGATGAGGAAGGTGATGAGGATGACCACCGTCGCCATGAAACGGGACAGGCCGAGCCGCTGCAGCCGGTCGGCGACGGGATCGAGAAAATAGGCGAGCACCATGCCGGCGACGAAGGGCAACAGGATGGCGCTGAAGACATAGAGAAAAAACGCCAGGATGGCCGCGCCGGCCAGCCAGAAGAAGATCTGGCGGCGGAAGGCGGCGGACGCGGCAATGTCGGCGGCCGCAGCCTCTATCGCCACCGCTTCTGTCTCAGATGTCCGGAGTGGAGCCTTCGCCATAGCCGCTCATGTGCCTCAGCCAAGCCACGAGATAGGCCGCGGCCGAAGCCACGGTCAAGACCCCGGACAGCAATATGAGGGCTGGCCTCAGCGGGTCGAGGTGAACGACAATGGCCAGCTCGCCCAGCACAACCGCGGCCAGCACGATCTGGATGGCGGTGTTGGCCTTCGACACGAACAGCGGTTTCATCTCGACCGGATGGGCCATGACGGTGGACAACACAACGGCGCAGACGATCAACGCGTCGCGCGACACCATGGTGACGACCAGCCAGAGCGGCAATTGCCCGATGAAACCCATGACAACGAACACCGAAACCAGCAGCAGCTTGTCGGCCATCGGATCGAGATAGGCGCCAAGCCTTGACTGCTGGTTGAAGCGGCGGGCGATGAAGCCGTCGACGCCGTCGGAAATGCCGGCGATGAGGAAACCGGCAAAGGCCCAGTCCCAGCGCGCCTGCAGCATCGCCAGCACTACGGCGGGCACCAGCACGAAGCGCATGATCGTGATCATGTTGGGGAAGGTCAAACACGTATCCCGTCGCTTTTGTTCTGCTGATACATGATGGAGACTGGGGCTGGGCGCAACAGAGAAGCGCCACACAGCCGGCCATCTCAGGCCGCAGACGCCTCAAGGATGGAAATGGGTCCCCGGGTCTGAATCACTCGTTCAAGGTGTAGCCCGGCGGCTTCGAACAAGCTTGCATACTGGCCCTGCGTTCTCTCCAGGCCGCCGGTGACGGCGAGCATGACCACATCGATACCCTTGATCTGGTTCGGTTCGTCACCTGGAGGCACGAGCGTCTCGGCCACGAGCACCCTCCCGTTCGGCAGCATTGCCTTGCGGCAATTTCGCAGGATCACCGCGGCACGCTCATCATCCCAATCGTGAACGACCTTCTTGATGACGTAGGCATCGCCGGTGGGAACACTTTCAAAAAAATCGCCGGCGACAAATTCGGTGCGCGGCAGGTCGCCTCCGGCACCCTGGCGTGCCGCCGCAAGGCCCGAAGGCAGATCGAAAAGCACGCCGCTCAAATGAGGGTTGCAGGCCAGAATCGCCGAGAGAAGCTGACCATGCCCGCCGCCGACGTCGACGATGCGCGTGAACGGCTTGAAATCATAAGCTTCGGCAACAGCCTCGTTGCTGCCTTGGCTCAAGGCGACCATGGCACGCTGAAACAAGGCAGCCTGCACCGGGTGTTCCGACAGCCACTCAAACCTTGGGCTCCCGAACACCTTGTCGAAGGCCGGCTTTCCAGTGCGCACAGAATGCAGCAGCTGCTCGAAGGCAAGATAGGCCTCGCTGTTGATCATACGGACGAAGTCACGGGGACCCGGCCGATCGGAGCGCAGCACGGCGCCAACCTCCGTTAACTCGAAATGACGGGGTAGTACTTCCCTAAAGACCCCTTCAGGCGCCAGAAGTCGCATTACACGATAAAGCGGGTCAGCATCTGATTGAGTGGCAGCTGCTAGTTCATCTACCGACCGCTCGCCGGCAGCCAGGAGATCGGGGATGCCGAGTTCGATAATGACGCGCAGTGCCTGTGACACGGCGAATCCGAATCCCAGCCTCATGATCTGTTGCGATGGGTTGAGCATGGCTTGTCCCCGGATGCCTGATGCGTGGCAAACAGAGCACCAACAACAGCTAGACACAAGGATGCAAAGGGGTGAAGGCGAAGATGGACACGCGGGTTTTGCCTCCGATAAGAAGCGAGAACAGGGGGGATTTTACACAAGGGACCGCTACCGCCGCCGAAAAACCACCGCCACGCTTTTATCGGGGGGCGAAAGCCCTCCATTCCGCCGTTATCCTTGCGAGCCGAGGCGGTTCATGCGAAGAGCCCGCAAACGAGTGGAAACAGCGATGAGCAAGCGCCAGAAATGAGCAAGCGCAAGAACGGGCTCACCTATGCCGAAGCTGGCGTCGATATCGATGCCGGCAATCTCATGGTTGAGAAGATCAAGCCGCTGGTGCGCGCGACGCGCCGGCCGGGCGCCGATGGCGAAATCGGCGGGTTTGGCGGCCTGTTCGACCTCAAGGCCGCCGGCTTCACCGATCCGGTGCTGGTGGCCGCCAATGACGGCGTCGGCACCAAGCTCAAGATCGCGATCGATGCCGGCAAGCACGATACGATCGGCATCGATCTCGTCGCTATGTGCGTCAACGACATCGTCGTGCAAGGTGCGGAACCGCTGTTCTTCCTCGACTATTTCGCCACCGGCAAGCTCGATCCCGACCAGGGCGCCGCGATCGTCGGCGGCATTGCCGAGGGCTGCCGCCTGGCCGGCTGCGCGCTGATCGGTGGCGAGACGGCGGAAATGCCCGGCATGTATCATGGCAACGACTACGACCTCGCCGGCTTTGCGGTGGGCGCGGCCGAACGCGGGCAACTGTTGCCCACCGACGACATCGTCGAGGGCGACGTGCTGCTTGGGCTCGCCTCCTCGGGTCTGCATTCGAACGGATTTTCGCTGGTGCGCCGCATCGTCGCCGTCAGCGGCCTGGCTTGGGGCGATTCGGCGCCGTTCAACGACGAGGCGACGCTCGCCGAGGCGCTGCTCGAGCCGACCCGCATCTACGTCAAGTCGATCCTCAAGGCGATCCGCAACACGCATGGCATCAAGGCGCTCGCCCACATCACCGGCGGCGGCTTCCCGGAAAACATTCCGCGCGTGCTGCCCAAGGATTTTTCGGCCGAGCTTGACCTCGAGGCGATCGACGTCCCTCGCGTGTTCTCGTGGCTGGCCAAGACCGGTGGCGTGGCGCCGGAAGAAATGATGCGCACCTTCAATTGCGGCATCGGCATGATCCTGGCGGTCGCATCCGGCCAGGCAGCGCAGGTCGCGGCCGTGCTGCAGGAGGCCGGCGAGACGGTGACGCCGATCGGCCGCATCGTGCCGCGCCGCGATGCCGGCGTCATCTATCGGGGCTCGATCGGCCTATGAGCGCGCAGAGGAAACGCACCGTTGTCCTGATCTCCGGGCGCGGCTCCAACATGACCGCGCTGATCGCCGCGGCCAGTGACCCGGCCTTCCCGGCCGAGATCGTCGGCGTCATTTCCGACAAGGCCGACGCCGCCGGCCTCGGCATCGCCAGGGCGCGCGGCATCGCCACACAGGTCATCTCCCGTGCCGACCATGGCAGCAAGCAGGCACATGACGCCGCCATCGACGCAGCGCTCGCGGCATTCAATGCCGAAATCGTGGCGCTGGCCGGCTACATGCGCATCCTTACCCCCGGCTTCGTCCAGAAATGGCAGGGCCGCATGATCAACATTCACCCTGCCCTGCTGCCGGCTTTCAAGGGGCTCGACACCCATGCGCGCGCACTGGCCGCCGGCATGCGCATCCATGGCTGTACGGTGCATTTCGTCACTTCCGAGATGGATGACGGTCCGATCATCGCCCAGGCGGCCGTGCCGGTGATGGTCGGCGACACTGTGGATACATTGGCTGCCCGCGTGCTGAAGACCGAACACCGGCTCTATCCGCTGGCGCTGGGGCTGGTCGCCGAAGGCAAGGCGCGCATGGAGGCCGGCCGCACAGTGCTCGCCCACTTTGCCGACGATGCCGATAACGGCACATCGGTGGTGATGGCCCCCGACCCGCGGCGTGAGGAAGCCGACCTCGAGCATCTGGCGCGCATCACGCCGTAAGCCGGGAGCGGCGATGAAGCAGCTACTCCTCCTTCGCCACGCCAAATCGAGCTGGGACGACCCTGGTCTCGATGATTTCGACCGACCCCTGGCCGAACGCGGAGTGAAGGCAGCGCGCTTGATGGGTCGCGAACTTGCGGCGCGTGACTGGCTGCCGGAACTGGCGCTGGTGTCGCCGACGCTGCGCACCCGCGACACCTGGCGGCTGGTGGCGGCTGAGCTGCCCGTACTTCCCGAGATCACGTTCGTTGAGGCGCTCTATGATGCTTCAGCCGCGGATATTCTGAGCCAGATTCGTAAAACAGACGGGTCGCGCCGATGCCTGGTCGTGATCGGCCACAATCCGGGCCTGGAGGATTTGGCCAAGCAGCTTGCCGGACCAGGGTCGGAGGCCAAAGCGCGCAAGCGGCTCGATGAAAAATTCCCGACTGCCGCCCTTGCGCGCGTTGTCTTCGAAGGCGACTGGTCCGGCCTGTCCTCTGCCCAGCTGACACATTGTCTGCGGCCGAAGGATCTGGGCTAGAAATCTGGTGTCGAGCGGGCGCGGCAGGTCAAACCCGCCGCGCCTAAGATATCAGTTGCCCCAGATGCCCTGGCCGGGTTCCGGCCAATCGGTGGTGACCTTCGTCCTGGTACCGGCAGCCTTGTGCTCAGCCATATCCGTGTTCTTGACCGCCCCGGTGACGGCATGATCGACGCCGGCAACCGGAACAACCGGCTGGCCGGCATTGTTGGAGCCGTAGTGGTCGCTGCCGGCAAAGGCGCTGCTCGCGGCAACGATGATGGCGGTGACGGTGAGAGCGATCTTGTGCATTTTCAAGTCTCCTGGTTCTTTCGTTAGGCGGCGTCTTGGGAGGACGGTTCCGCTCACGACAAGACCAGATGCCGTCCGGTTTTATTCCCGGAAGCGCGATACTTTGTGGATCATCGGTGGAATTCGGCGGTCGGTCGCCGACTGGGCATCGGCATCGTCATGCGCAAAAAACAAGAGCGGCGGGCCAAGCCCACCGCTCTTCGTAGTCAAGGAATCAAGGCCTGCGTTGTTCAGTGGCCCCAGATGCCCTGGCCCGACGGAGCCGGTACGTTGGCATTGGCGTCACCCTGTGCCTTCAGGGACTTCGCGATCGAGCCGGTGTGCGAGTTGTCGATGCTGAAAATCGACTGGCTCGAAGACTGGTTAGCGACCGGCTGGTTGGCATTGTAAGAGCCGTAATTGTCGCTGCCATGGGCAAAGGCGCTGGCCGTGGCAACAAGCAGGGCGGCAGCGGTGAGTGCGATCTTGGTCATTTTAAGCACTCCTGATTTTGGGATTGGAATGACTGAGACTGGGTCGGAGAAGGCGATTAGCGGTTGCCGAACAGGTTGCGGTCGGAACCCTGCGTGATCGGCTTCTCGACGGTCGAGTTCGACTTCTGGACCGAGCCCGTGAACGAGTGGTCAATGGCGACGGCAGGCTGATTGGCGTTGGCCGAGCCATAGTGGTCGCTGCCAGCAAAAGCAGTGCCCGTGGCAACGAGGATGGCGGCGGCGGTAAGTGCGATCTTGGTCATTTTATTTACTCCAGTGTTTATTCTGTCCGTGTAGTGGCGTGCCCTTGGGAGGAATTTCGCGTCGCTCTGACCACCCCGAGGTGGGTTTGCCCTTCCGTTGATTCCAATCACGAAGATGTTCCTCCGCAGCCGGAATCCAGGCCTTGAAAATTGACACAGGGCCTCGCGGTCAGAATTTTATACATCAAAATCAGATGGTTATGGGAAATTACCCCGTGCATGACGCCGCCATTCATTGAGCCGACGTTCACCAAACATGGACGGTCCGTCATCATAATCGAACCGAACGGTTCGGTTTTATCGAAGGTGAGTGAATTCAGGCTGATCAAAGGCGGCGGCGGCAGGCTTGTCTGCTATTTGCCTTGCGGCTGGATCGATATTATCGGTTGTTCCCTGAGTATGCATTTGTACGCTGCTAGCCGCATACTCCGAGATGCGAGATGGCAGCCTCCCAGGACAGCGATAGAGATGCGGCTGCTGCTCGTCGAAGACAATCGCGAATTGGCCGACTGGCTGGGCAAGACCTTGCGGCAGGCGAACTATGTCGTCGACGTCGTCCATGACGGCGAGGATGTCGAGCACGCGCTGGCCGCCGGTGACCACGCACTTGTCATCCTTGACCTGGCCTTGCCGCGCATGAGCGGAATGGAGGTGCTGCGCATGTTGCGGTCGCGCGGCAACCGGGTGCCGGTCATCGTGCTGACCGCCAATGCCAGCCTCGACGGCCGGGTCAAGGGCCTCAACGAAGGCGCCGACGACTATCTGGCGAAGCCCTTCCAGATCGAGGAACTCGAAGCGCGCATTCGCGCGCAATTGCGCCGTGCCAATGACCGCACCGCGCCGGTCGTTGCCTGCGGTGATCTCGCCTTCGACACAAACACGCGGCTGTTTTTGCTCGCCGGTGAGACTCTGGCGCTGACACCGCGCGAGCATGCGGTGCTGGAACAACTGATGGTCAAGGCCGGGCGCACGGTGAGCAAGGCGGCATTATCGGCCGCGATCTATGATTTCGAGACCGACGCCGACCCCAGCGCCATCGAGATCTATGTGCACCGTGTGCGCAAGAAGCTGGAAGGGGCGCGGGTCCGTATCGTCACGCTACGCGGCCTCGGCTATCTCCTGCGCCATGAAGATTAACAGTCTGCGCTTGCAGCTTCTGGCGTGGGTGGTGCTGCCGCTCGTCGGGCTCGCCACCATCAATCTGTGGACCAGCCACGGCAACGCGCTGGCAACCGCGGACCTCGTCACCGATCGCATGCTGATGGGCTCGGCACGCGCTATCGCGGAACGTGTCGCCATGACCGACGGCGTGCTCGACGCCACGATACCGCCGGCGGCGATCGAGATGTTCGACACGGGCGATCACGACAGCGTCTACTACCATGTCAAGACTGCCGGAGGGCGGCTGCTGACCGGCTATCCGGATCTGCCGGAGGCACCGAAGTCCCATGACACAGAAGCAAACTATCGCGACCACCGGCTGCGGTTGCTCACCTTCAGCCACACGGTGGTCGGCGCCGGAGGCGATTCGCCGATCACCGTTACGATCGGCGTCACGCTTGCCGGACACGACGCCATGGTGCGGCGTCTCTGGTTTGGCGCCTTTGCCCAACAACTGGCGCTGGTGGCGATTGCCGGTCTGTTCGTCCTGCTGGGCTTGCATCGCGGCCTAGCGCCCTTGATCCGGTTGCGCGACGCAGTGCGCTCGCCAAGCCGCAGCGAGTTGGATCCGGTCGAAGTGCCAGGGGCGCAAAGCGAAATCCGCCCACTGATCGATGCGCTGAACGCCTATATGGAGCGCGTGCGGGCGCAGATGGCGGCGCAACGCCGCTTCATCGCCAATGCGGCGCACCAGTTGCGGACGCCTCTGGCGCTGCTGTCGACACAGGCAAGCTACGCGCTGCGCGAAAGTGCCTCCGACGCGCGCCAGGAAGCGCTGATGGCGCTGCAGGCCAGCTCCGGCCGGCTGGCGCGGTTGGCCGAACAGCTCCTGACCCTGTCACGGGCGGAGCCGGGCAGCCGGCGGCCGCGCGCCGACCGCATCGACCTTACCGAAGCCGCCCGCCACGTGCTGGAAACGCAGGCGCCGACAGCGATCAGCCGCAATATCGATCTCGGCCTCGAGGAGACCGGTCCGGTGCCGGTCATCGGCGATGGCACCATGTTGCGCGAGATGATCGTCAACCTCGTCGACAACGCGCTGCGCTACTCCCGGGTCGGCGCCAGCGTCACGGTGAAATTGGCGGCCATCGACGACGAAGCCGTGCTGACGGTCGCCGACGATGGGCCCGGCATCCCGTTGGATGAGCGAGACCATGTGTTTGAACGCTTCTACCGCATTGCCGGGTCGACCGAGGAAGGCAGCGGGCTTGGCCTGGCCATCGTGCGCGAGGTCGTCGACAATGCCGGCGGCCGCGTCACCCTTGGGGATGGCGCGGCCGGCGGCCTGGTGGTCGAGGTAAGGCTGCCGCTGGCAAGCAGCTAAGGGTCCGTCGCCGCTCACTGCGTCTCATGCAGGGGCTGGGGACGCCATTTCGCCAGGCGATCCTCGACCATGGTCATCAAATATTCAGCACCCAGCGCCACCACCATCACGATGACGATGGCGGCGTACATGCCGGCGGCGTCGAAGGATCCCTTGGCGATGTTGATCAGCAGGCCGATACCGTAGCGCGAGCCGACAAACTCGCCAACGATCGCGCCGATGATGGCAAAGCCGAAGCTGACATGCAGGCTGGCGAAGATCCAACTCATCGCCGAAGGGACAATCACCGAACGGGTCAGCTGCCAGTTGGACGCGCCGAGGATGCGGGCGTTCGCAATCATTGCCCTGTCGGCTTCCCGCACGCCCTGAAAGGCATTGTGGAAGACAACGAAGAAAACCATCACGAAGGCAAGCGCCACTTTCGAAGCGAGGCCAAGGCCGAGGATCATGATGAAGATCGGCGCCAGAACCACGCGCGGAATGGAATTGATCACCTTGATGTAGATCGAGAAAATGTCGGCGGCCATGCGGTTGCGGCCGAGCGCGACGCCGATGATGATACCGATAACCGAGCCGGTGACGAAGCCGATGACCGCCTCCTCCATGGTGACATAGAGATGATACCAGAGGGGGCCCTCGGATGTTCCTTCCGTCGTCCATTCATAGAGCCGCTGCGCGATCGTACTCGGCATTGCATAGAAGAACGGGTCGATCCAGGCTTGGCGGGCGGCAATCTCCCACAACCCCAGAAAGGCGACCAGAATGGCGACCCGCCAGAACATCACCGTGCGGCGGCGATTCCGTGCCGCCTTCGCGGCGGCGGCCTCGATTTCCGCATCGGAAGTGCCCGGCCTGAAAGCTCCTGCGCTGATGTCGATGGCAGCATCGGTCATGGCGTTCCTCCTCAGGCCGCGGCACGCGCATAGCTGGTCTCGACCTCTTCCTTGAGATCAGCCCAGATCGTGCGCGAGTAATCGATGAAGCTCTGCTCGTAGCGGATATCGGCGACCACGCGCGGCCGCGGCAGATCGATCGTGTAGACCGACTTTACCGTGGCCGGTCCGGCGGTCAGGACATAGACCTTGTCGGCGAGCGCGATCGCCTCTTCGAGATCATGCGTTACGAAGACCACGGAAGCTTTTGCCTCAGACCACAGGCGCAGCAATTCCTCGTGCATCAGCACGCGCGTCTGTACGTCAAGCGCCGAAAACGGCTCGTCCATCAAAAGGATCTCGGGGCCGTTGATGAAGGTCTGGGCCAGCGCCACACGTTTGCGCATGCCGCCGGAAAGCTGATGAGGATAGTGCTGCTCGAAACGCGACAGGCCGACGCGCGCCAGCCAGTCGCGCGCCGCGGCGGTGGCATCCGAGTTCGCCCTGCCGCGAAAGAGCGGGCCAGCCATTACATTCTCGATCACATTTCGCCAGGGAAACAAGGCATCGCTTTGGAAAACAAACCCGATGCGCGGGTCTATTCCCTTGACGAGCGCGCCCATGACACGAACCTCGCCGGCGCTTGGACTGGCCAACCCGGTGACGAGGTTGAGGGTGGTGGACTTTCCGCAACCGGTTGGACCGACAACGGCGACGAATTCGCCGCGCTCGACGGTCATGGTGAAATCGCGCAGCGCCGTCAGTGATTTGCCGGTGGGTGTGAGGAACCGCCGGCTGACATTGATCAGCTCAATTGCTGGTGTGGTCTTTTCATGGGTCATGATGGAACTCCGGGTTCGAGCGGAAGCCCGCCGTCGGCCAGAGCCGCCGGACGTGAAAAACCGACGGTTGCCGGCGCGGCGACGCGCATCGCGCCGGCATGGTCTGCTACTTGGCGTTCTTGACGAATTCCGAGGTGTAAGTCTTGGAGAGGTCGATCTGCTTGCCCTGCAGTTCCTTCTTGAAGGCTGAAAGAACCGTCAGCACGGTCTCTGGGCCGCCTTCGGGCATGATCCCGTCGGGGGTGAACATTGCCTTGCCCGCGTCAAGGGCCTTCACGTAGCCTTCCTTGTCGCCGACATAATAGTCTTGCGGCATCTTGTCGGCGATCTCGGCGCCGCTATGCGTGTTGATGAATTTCTGCGTCTTGACGAAGGCGTTGGCCAGCTTCTGCACGATGTCCTTGTGCGCTTCGACCCAATCGGTCTGCATATAGAGGGATGCGGCCGGATAAGTGCCGCCGAGAGCAGCCTTGGTGCCTTCCATCGTTCGCATGTCGATGAGAACCGACGCTTCGCCGGTCTTCAACAGTCGGCTGATCGTCGGCTCGGTCGTCATGCCTGCCTGGATCTTGTCCTGCTGCATGGCGGCGATGAAGGTGGTGCCGGCGCCGACCGGAACCGAGGTGAAGTCACCGAGCTTCAAACCGTTCTTGACGGCGAGATACTCCGTAAGAAAATTCGTCGATGAGCCCAGACCGGTCACGCCCAGGCTCATGCCCTTGAAGTCCGAAGGTGATTTGATCTCGGGGTGTTTCGTTGAAACAAGCTCAACCTCGCCCGGCGCCTGGCTGAACTGGACAATGGATTCGACGAATTTGCCCTTCGCCTGCAGATCGATGCAGTGGTCGTAGAAACCGACAACGCCCTGCACGGCACCGGCCAGCATCTCGTTTTCGGCATCGACGCCGGCCGGTTCATTCAGCAATTCGACGTCGAGACCCTCGTCCTTGAAGTAGCCGAGCGCTTCGGTCAGCTTGGCGGGCAGATAGATCTGTTTTTCATAGCCGCCGACCATGATGGAAACTTTATCGTCGGCGCGTGCGGACGGCGCCGACAAGGCCATGGTGGCGACAAGTGCGGTTGTGGCAGCTGAATCAAGCAGTATTCGCGCGAACGACATGGCCTCTTCCCTTTGTTCGTTTCCCGCGCCCCTCTCTCTCCCATCGCGTTCCGCGACAATATGGGGGCGCCTTCCAACAGTTATGGCACCAACCTTTCATCCAGCTTTCAAGGAGAAGCCGAAAATAACCGCAGACCTTACGGAGCGGTAAGGCGCGGCTGGTGGCCGCCACGATGCCATGACGATGCTTGCCGCGTGCCTTGTCAGGTGTTCAGACCCAGCACGTCGCGCATGTCATATTCGTCGGGCGGGCGTCCCGCGACCCAGAGTGCGGCGGCGATGGCGCCACGCGCGAACATGACGCGATCGCCGGCCGCATGCGACAATCTCACGGTCTCGCCCTCGGCGCAGAAGCTGACGCTGTGCTCGCCGATGATGCTGCCGCCACGCATCACCGCAAAGCCGATCTCGCCGGCCGGCCGGGCGCCGATGACGCCGTCGCGTGCACGCCTTGCGACCGTCTCCAGATCGATGCCGCGCCCGCCGGCCGCGGCTTGCCCCAGTATCAACGCAGTCCCTGATGGCGCGTCGATCTTGTGGCGATGATGCGCCTCGACAATCTCGACATCCCAGTCGTCGGGGTCGAGCGCTCTCGCCGCCCGCTCGACCAATCCGACCGCCATCCCCCGCGACTATTTCCACATGCCGCGCATGCGCGCGCCGATGTCAACGCGTACCTCCGGCCGGGCCGCCCTGCCATGTGCCGCCTGCGCGCTCGGCCATGATACCTGCTGGAACGCGGCGAGGATCGAAGCCGGGATGAAGCGGGTGCGCGAGGCATAGAGATGGCGGTCGCCGCGCGCCGCCTGGCCGTGCGGAAAGAAGCGCTGCGGCATGACCAGGTTGAGATTGTCCTTGGCCCGCGTCATCGCCACGTAGAGCAGCCGTCGCTCCTCCTCGATGTCTTCCTTGGTGCCTACGCCGAGATCGGCCGGGATGCAGCCATCGACCGTGTTGAGCACGAAGACATTCTTCCATTCCTGGCCCTTGGCCGAATGGATGGTCGACAGGATCAGATAGTCCTCGTCCCGATGCGGCGGCCCGGCCTGGTCGCTGGTGGCGTCCGGCGGGTCGAGCGTCAGTTCGGTGAGGAACCGTTCGCGCGAGGCATAGCCCGAGCCGATCTGCTCGAGCTGCAACAGGTCGGCCCGACGCGTCGTCGCATCCTCGTGGATGCGCTCCAGATGCGGCTCGTACCACAGCCTGATCTGTTCGAGATCGGCCGGCCATTTGGCGCCGGCCCGCAGGCCGGAATAGAGAGAGACGAAGCCCGGCCAGTCATCCGCGGCGCGTTGCGGCGGGCGCCAACCGGCTAGGCCCATTGCTTCGTCGAGCGCCGTCGTCATCGTCTCGACGATCTGCGCGGCAGCCGAAGGGCCGATGCCCGGCATCAGTTGCAGCACCCGGAAACCGGCGACCCGGTCGCGCGGGTTTTCGGCAAAGCGCAGCACCGCCAGCACATCCTTGACGTGCGCGGCATCGAGGAATTTCAGGCCGCCGAACTTGACGAAGGGAATATTGCGCCGCGTCAGCTCGATCTCCAGCGGCCCGCTGTGATGCGAGGCGCGAAACAGCACCGCCTGGGATTTCAACGCCGTGCCGGCTTCGCGTTCGGCCAGGATGGTGTCGCAGACGAAATTGGCCTGCTCGACCTCGTCGCGCACGGTCACCAGTCTCGGTCTGTCGGTGGACTTGCGCTCCGACCACAGGTTCTTGGTGAAACGCTCCGACGCTTCGCCGATCACCGCATTGGCGGCGGCAAGTATGGTTTCGGTCGAGCGGTAATTGCGCTCCAGCATCACCACGTCGGCGGCTTGCGCAAACTGGTTTGGAAAATCGAGGATGTTGCGCACTTCGGCTGCACGGAACGAATAGATCGACTGTGCATCGTCGCCCACCACCGTCAGCCCGGCGCCGTCGGGTTTCAGCGCCATGAGGATCGACGCCTGCAAACGGTTGGTGTCCTGGTATTCGTCGACCAGCACATGGTCGAAACGTCCACCCAGATGCGCCGCTATTTCGGGCTCGGCCGCCATTTGCGCCCAGTAGAGCAGCAAATCATCGTAATCGAGCACGTTCTGTGCCTGCTTGGCTTCGACATAACCGGCGAACAATTGCTTCAATTGCTCCGCCCAGCCGGCACACCAGGGAAAGGCAGACCCCAACACCTCGTTGAGCGGCGCCTGCGCGTTGACGGCGCGCGAATAGATGGCAAGGCAGGTGCCCTTGGTGGGGAAACGCGCTTCCGTCTTCGAGAAGCCGAGTTCGTGGCGCACCAGATTCATCAGGTCGGCGGAATCCTCGCGGTCATGGATGGTGAAGGCCGGATCGAGGCCGATCTCAAGCGCGTAGTCGCGCAATAATCGTGCACCGATGCCGTGGAAGGTGCCGGCCCAGGTCAGCGCGTCGGTGATGACAGCTGCATCGCGGCCGAGCACCTCGCCGGCGATGCGCTCGACACGCCTGGCCATTTCGGACGCGGCGCGGCGCGAAAAGGTCATCAGCAGGATGCGGCGCGGGTCGGCCCCCTTCACGATCAGATGGGCGACACGATGCGCCAGCGTGTTGGTCTTGCCCGAACCGGCGCCGGCAATGACCAGCAGCGGGCCGGCAATCTTGCCGTCGCCATGCTCGACGGCCTGGCGCTGGGCGTCATTCAGCCGGGCGAGATAGGCAGGCTGGGCGGTCGGGTCCCGAAAGGTCGAATCAGCGGTGGCGAGGTTCATCGCCCATCAAGCATCGTTTCTGCTTTGTTCGCAACGGCGATGCGATGATGACTCGCGCGGACCGAGGGCTGACAGATCGCCCCTAGCGTTGCCGATCGATACCCATCGCGGCCGACTGCCGGCGCAAGGCTTCACGATCATATTGCGACGGCGGCAGCAGCAGCGGGTCGACCGTGTCAGGCACGTCGTCGATCATCTGCCGGGTGATGCGGTAGGTGACATAGGCCAAAGCGCCGGCGATAAGCAGACGGAACATGGTTCATACTCCATTGGAACAGAACCAACCCGAGGAGACGGCATTTGGTTCCCTCGCCGATTATCCAGGCCAGGTCATCAAGAGCAGCGATCACTTCCGCTAACGCCCAGCCCGTTCCGGTATTTCGGCGATGCACTCCTCGAGACGCTCCAGGCGGAACTTGGCATTGCGAAGTTCGTGCCCTGCCTCATGCCGCCTATTGCGGCCCTGCGGAGAGGTCGCCATCAGGTCGCGCTCCAGTTCGGCAATGTGCGCACGCACCTGCCGGGCCTCGCCCCTCACGTAACGCCTTGATCCATCCACGCCCGCGCATCGGTCTTCCCGCCAGAACCCCCGAAAGGCATGCCAGACCTATGCCGGAGAGACCCCAATTCCAGGCAAGCCGGAACGCGCTAAATTTAACTTTCGCTAATTTAGCGCCGACAGGGAGGTTTTTGGCGAAGAAGGCCGGCGCCGCTTGGGAGGAGAAATGAAGCGCCGGCCAAGCGGATAATTAGGTCCGCCGCATAGCAGAAGGTAGCTGAGTCTTTCCCTGGCGTCATCGGGCGATTGTCTTCGTTGAAAGCGTACCCTCGCCGCCCGTCACCCGCGTGTCTTGACCATCATCCCGGCAATCTCCTTGAGCAGCTTTGCCGCAACGCCGGCGGTCAGGTTGGCAACGTCACGAGCGGGATTTAACTCAACAATATCAGCCACCACGATCGGCTGGTCGACCGACTGAATCAAATTGATGACCTGACGGGTGGTCAAGCCGCCGGGTTCGCGATGCGAGACACCCGGCGCAAAAGCCGGGTCGAGCCCGTCGAGATCCATCGAGATATAGACCGGCGTCGTGAGGTCGAGCCGCAGATCATCGTTGAAGTGCGCGGCCTCGATGACCTCGACACCGAACCGCTTGAACTGGTCGCGATGATGGTCGTTGACGGTGCGTAATCCAACCTGGATCAGGCGGTCGGCAAGCCTCTCTTCCATGATGCGGGCAAAGGGCGAGGTGTGGGAGCGCGGATTGCCCTATAAGCATCGTACATGTCAGGGTGCGCGTCGATGTGCAGAATGGTCAGGCTGGAGTGCCGGCGGCGCACCGCGCGCAGCACCGGCCAGGAGATGGCATGGCCGCAGGCATGCATGATGCCGGGATTGCCGGAACGGTAAGGTGCGTTGGACTGCTCGGTGATGCGCAATGCATCCATGTCGGCCCTGAGCGCAATTGCTCGGTTGCCGCTGCCGCGCTTCAACGTGCCGACGACGCCGGTGCCGCCAACGCCCTCGGTGACATCATCGAGGCCGAACTCACGCAGCTTGGCGGCGACGAAGGCGGCTGTACGCTTCTCCTCGAAGCCGAATTCCGGATGCGCGTGCAGATCGCGCCGCCAGAAAATCATCTCCTGCTTCAGCGCATCGCGATCGAGTTCAAACATTTTCCGCCCCTCCTGACCTAGTTTGCCAGTTGCGCGGCCACATCAAGCAGGATGTTAGCGCCGGCAACAAGCTCGGTATCTTCGGTGTGCTCGCGCGGATTGTGACTGATGCCGCCAGCGCTCGGCACGAAGATCATCGCGGCCGGGGCGATCCGCGCCATCATCTGCGCATCATGACCGGCGCCGGACGTCATCCGTTTGACGCCAAGACCACAGGCCCTCGCGGCGGCCTCGATCCGTTCGACGATGCGGAGGTCGAAGATCACCGGCTCGAAGCGGGCCAGTTGCTCGACCGAGATCGTCACGTTCTCGGCGGCGGCAAGCTGCTCGATATAGGCGGCAAGTGCCGTCTCCTCAGCCTGCAGACGCTGTTCGTCGGGATCGCGCAGATCGATGGTGAAGACGGCGCGCGAAGGAATGACGTTGATGGCATTCGGCTCGAAGCGGATCGTGCCGACGGTGGCGACGGTCGGCGCGTTCGAGGCCTTGGTCCGGTCGAGCAGGAAGGTGATGACCCGGGCGGCGGCGTGGCCGGCATCGCTGCGCATCGACATCGGCGTGGTGCCGGCATGGTTGGCGACGCCGTCAATGGTGACGCGTTGCCAGGAGATGCCTTGCAGATTCTCCACCGCGCCGATCGGGACACCCTCACGCTCCAGCACCGGCCCCTGTTCGATATGCAGTTCGAGATAGGCATGCGGTTTGAGGAGGCCGGGTTCCCGGTCGCCGGCATAGCCGATGCGTGCGAGTTCCTGCCCCAGCACGCTGCCGTCGGTGCCGACAGCCGCCAGCACCGTTTCGGCACCGACCCCGCCGGCATGGACCAGCGAGCCCATCATGTCGGGAGTGTAGCGCACGCCCTCTTCATTGGTGAAAGCGGCGACCGCGATCGGGCGCGACGGCGAAAAGCCGGATGCCCTGAGCGTCTCGATCACCTCCAGCCCGGCAAGCACGCCGTAGCAGCCGTCGTAGATGCCGGCATCGATGACGGTGTCGATATGCGAGCCGATAAGCAGCGGCGCCTGCCCGATATTTTCGGGACTTTGCCAGATGCCGAAAATATTGCCGACCCGGTCGATGGCGACATCAAGCCCGGCCTGCCGCAGCCAGCCGACGAAGAGGTCGCGACCCTGCTTGTCGGTGTCGGAGGCGGCCAGGCGGATCAGCCTGCCCTCATTGTCACGACCGACAGCACCGAGTTCGCGGATACGGCCAAGCAGGCGCTGTGCATCAATCTCGATCATGACATTGCCTCGGCTTTCATCTTGCCGGCCAGCACATCGGCTGGACCCATGCCAACCAGTTTTGCATAGCGATGCGGATCGGTGGCGCCTTCGGTGTTGATCACCAGCACCCGGGATCTGCCGTCGAGTCCAAGCTCGGCCTTGTTCTCGGCCGCCGCCCGGATGAGCCCGGCAAGACCGACGCCGCCGCTTTCGCCGGCGACGATCACCGGATCGCCGGTGCTCGGCCGCGCCAGCCGCCGCATCACCGCGACGGCGTCGGCCTCATCCACCGTCATGAAGGCATCGGCGGCGCGTGCCAGCACCCGCCAGGCGAGCGGAGAGGCCTCGTGGCATTCAAGCATGGCCATCACCGTCGGCTGGCCGTGCGCGACCTTGACCGGGCGCCCGACCTGGGCGGCTGCAAAAACACAAGCGGCACGCGCCGGCTCGACCACGATGAAGGTCGGCCTGGCATCAGCGAACACGATGGCGAGATGGCCGGCCAGCGCTGCGGCAATGCCACCGACGCCGGCCTGCACGAAGACATGGGTTGGCGTCCGAGGGAGCTGACGCAAGGCCTCGCGCACGATCGCCGTATAGCCTTGCATGACCAGGCCAGGAATCCGTTCATAACCCGGCCACGAGGTGTCGGACACAACGGTCCAGCCTTTCTCGGCCGAAACCTGGGCGGCTTGCCTGACCGAATCGTCATAATTGCCATCGACGCGGATCATCTCGGCGCCATAGCGGCCGATCGCCGCGATGCGCTCCTCGCTGACGCCGGCGTGGACGAAGATCGCCGTCCGCGCACCGACGAGTTGCGCGCCTTGCGCGACGGAGCGGCCATGATTGCCGTCGGTCGCACAGGCAAATGTCATCGCCGCAGCGACGGCCCGCACTTCAGGCTGATCGAGATCGGCCACATCGACGGGGCGGCCAAACCGGCCGCCGGCCGCCTCCAGCACCAGGCGGAAGACGGCATAGGCGCCGCCAAGCGCCTTGAAGCTGCCGAGCCCGAGGCGAAGGCCTTCATCCTTGATATGGATGGCGCTCAGTCCGAGTTCGGCGGCGAGCGCCGGCAGAGCATGCAGCGGCGTCATCCGGTGATTGTCGCGGTGGGCAAGAAAACGCTCGACCGTGTCGGCTCCGGCAACGCCAAGGGTTTCGGCATCGGCCGGATCGAGTGGCAGGCGATGCAGAGTATTGCGGTTGAGCAGGAACACTGGGCGGGCCTCCTTGGCGTTCAGCGAGAACATATTGCAGGACGGGCGCAATGAGCGCTGTAATATGACCTCCCAAATGCAAGTTTGTTTCGCCAGGGATATCTCCATTGCCTGTATTGCCACCCTCGCTCGACAGTTTCGATCTCGCCATCCTTGCCATCCTGCAGCGGGACAACACGACGCCCCAGCGCCTGATCGGCGAGGCGGTGAACCTGTCGGCGCCGGCGGTGCAGCGCCGCATCAAGCGGATGGAGCAGACCGGCGTCATTGCCGGCAATGTCGCGGTCATCGAGCCGGCGGCGGTCGGCCAGCCCATCACCATCTTCGTCGAAGTGGAGCTCGAGAGCGAACGCGCCGAACTGATCGACGCGGCCAAGCGGCAATTCTCGGCGACCCCTGAAGTCCAGCAATGCTACTACGTCACCGGCGAAGCCGATTTCATCCTGGTCATCACCGTGGCCGACATGGGCGCCTATGAGGCGCTGACGCGAAAACTGTTCTTCGACAGCAACAATGTCCGGAAGTTCCGTACTTTCGTTGCCATGGACCGGGTCAAGGTCGGACTGACGGTGCCATTGCCCGGCTGAGCGTTGCTGGCATGGCAGGCTCCGGCTGCCATGCTTCCGCCATTCTCCGGAAGCGAATTTGTCGGCGGAGGCCCGCTTGGACGACACCACCCCAGTTGCAATCATCGGTGCCGGGCCGGCGGGCCTGGCCATTGCCGCGTGCCTGAGGCAGGCCGGGCAGGATTTCGTCCTCCTTGAAAAAGAGCAGCAGGCCGCACCCGCCTGGCGACGCCACTATGAGCGCGTCCATTTGCACACGACCAAACGCTATTCCTCGCTGCCCTTCGTGCCCTTTCCAAGGGATTATCCGCGCTATGTGCCGCGCGATCTCTTCGCCGCATATCTCGATGCCTATGTGCAACGCTTCGACCTGCGGCCCCGATTTGGAGAAACCGTACGGGCGGTCACCCGGCAAGGCAGACGCTGGCTCGTGGACACGACGACAGGCCCCCTGCACGCTTCACACGTGGTGATCGCGTCAGGCAACAACGCAGAGCCGCTGATGCCGGGATTTGCCGGCGCAGATACCTTCGTGGGCAAAAAGCTGCATAGCGCCGACTATCGCAACGCCACGCCCTTTGCCGGCCAGTCGGTGCTGATCGTCGGCATGGGCAATACCGGCGCCGAGATTGCGCTCGATCTGGTGGAAGGCGGTGCGCGACCGACGATTTCGGTGCGCGGCGGCGTTCATATCGTGCCGCGCGAGCTGCTTGGCGTGCCCATCCAGATGATCGGCATGGCGGCGCGCCTGATGCCGCAACGCATCAATGATGCCTTGTTCCCCATCATCCTCGATCTGGCGCTGGGCAGGCTGGGAAAATACGGGCTCAAGCGGCCGCGGCAGGGAATGCTGCAGCAGATCGCCCTGGCGTCGCGCATTCCAACGATCGACGTCGGCACGGTCCGCAAGATCCGCGAGGGCGCAATCAAGGTCGCACCCGATATTGCCGAGATCACCGAACAAGGCGCCCGTTTTGCCGACGGCAGGCATGGCGCGTTCGATGCGATCATCTTCGCCACCGGCTTCAGGCCCGGCTACGCCAAATTGCTGGAGCCCGGCGTCCAGCCAGGGGGCAGCGGCGTCAACGCGCGCGCTTCGGACCTCGGCCTTTATCTCATCGGCTTTCACAATCCAGTCACCGGATTGCTGCGCGAAATCTCGATCGAGGCACAGCAGATCGCCGACGACATCCGCCTTGGGCGAAACCGGAAAAAGGCGGCTGAAATCCTGCCGGTGTGATCGGCGGTCTGCCTTATCCTAGTACAGTCCTCAGCATCATGCCGGCGATCTCCTTCGTCAGCTGGCGGCGACAAGCGCCGTCAAAGCCCCCTAAAGGGTGTTGCAAAGCTCAGGTGCAAAATCGTAGCTTTAACTTAGGAATTTATGCGAGACCTCGTATTTCGCAAATGGGACCAAGCAGCGCTTCATGGAACCTCTCAAATATAGCAATTTCCTAAGAATTTTGGCCTTCCCAAGAATGGTTGGGAATTTTAAATACGAGACATCAGAAAAAGATATATTTTTTAGATTTTCTGATACGAAGGAGAAACGTAGCAATATAATAAATCTAGTGGCTGTAGACAAAATTAATAAGAAATTCTGGATTGAAGCTGGGGTATACAGGAACATAACGACCTTTAAAGCACATTTTATAGAAAGTGAAGGAGTTAAATTTATCCGGGGATCATTTGTTAATAGCGGGACGTGGATATCGTATCCGGTTTTAATTTTAGCTTTTTTTGGATGGATATATTTATTGGCGTCCAATAAAAATTCGCCCGATATGGTTTTCTACCTCATGTTTTTTGCGGTTTTTCACCTAATCATTTCGATTTCATTCAACAGCCATATAAAAAATATTTTGAAATTTCTTGCAAACGAACTTGACGTGCATCCGTCCAAAACCGAAATCATTTCGAACAACTCCTGACTTTCGCGATACATATTCGCCACTGAAATCTATGCGTGGCGCGCAATATTTTTGCTGTTGTTGCTGCATCACCAGATGCACGATTAGGAGATCCCCGGCCGGCTATGCCGCCAGCAACCTCGTCTTGCGCAACCACACCTTGTTGTCGTGGAAGGCAGCACCGCCATAGGGCGCCGGCGCGTCGGCGCCAGTCAAAACGTTGATACCTTCACCGCGCTCGTGCGCGCTGTTTGGCCAGATGCCTTCGGCGATGACGACGCCGCGCTTGATGCCGTCGAACAGCTTTGCATGCAGCACGACTTCGCCGCGCGCATTGCCGACCTCGACACGATCGCCGTCGGCCAGCCCAAGTGCTGCGGCATCGTCGGGATGCAAAAGCAGTTCCGGGCGACCTTCCCTGGCCTTCGACACCGGTGTCTCGGCAAAGGTTGAATTGAGAAAATTGCGCGCCGGCGACGTCGTCAGCCGGAACGGATGCGCCTCATCGGCGACCTCGATCAGATCGACATGGTCGGGAAATTCCGGGAGCTGATCCACCGGGCCGAACAGACCCATGCTTTTCGGCGGCCGATTGGGCGCCGCCTGCCCGGTCCAGTCGGCGCGGAAACGGAATTTTCCATCCGCATGGCCAAATCCCCTGATGAAATGCGCGGTTTCGAAATCCGGCTGCAGGTCGACCCACTTGTCTTCCTTCAAGCTGTCAAAGCTGCCCAGCCCGCGCTTGCCCAGGATGATGTCGATATGCTGCTGTTCGGTCAGGCCGAAGCCAGGGCGATCGGCGACGCCGAGGCGCTCAGCCAATTGCTCGATGACGAAATGGTTGGTGCGCGGCCCTTCCGGCGGCTCGATCAGCTTGGGACCGAGCGTGATGTGCTGGTTGCCGCCGCCCTTGTAGACGTCGTCATGCTCCAGGAACATCGTCGCCGGCAGCACGACATCGGCGAGCTTGGCCGTGTCGGTCATGAACTGCTCATGCACGCAGGTAAACAGGTCGTCGCGCAGGAAGCCCTGCGTCACCAGTCGCTGCTCCGGCGCGACATTCACCGGGTTGGTGTTCTGGATCAGCATCGCCGTCACCGGCGGGCCGCCATAAAGCGCGTCGCTGGCACCTGTCAGCACCGGCCCGATGCGCGAATGGTCGAGATAGCGGATCGAGGGATCGCGCATCTTGGTGCCTTCCAGCACATCCTGGTTGAGCTTGAAGATACCGGAATTGGAATGGAAGGCGCCGCCGCCCTCATATTGCCAGCTGCCGGTGACAGCCGCGATGCACGACGCAGCATGCATGTTGACGGCGCCATTGCGCTGGCGCGCGAAGCCATAGCCGAGCCGAAAATAGGTTTTCTTGGTCGTGCCGGCGAGCCTGGCGAAGGCCTCGATCTCGGCGACCATCAAGCCAGTGATATCAGCCGCCCACTCCGGCGTGCGCGTCCTCAGATGCTCTTCCAGCCCCTTCGGGTCGTCGGTGTATTTTTCGAGATAGGCCCGGTCGGCCATGCCTTCCCTGAACAGCACATGCATGACCGCGCAGGCCAGTGCGCCGTCGGTGCCTGGTCTCAGCACCAGGCCGAGATCGGCCTGCTTCATCGTCGCGTTTTCATAGACGTCGATGACGACGATCTTCGCGCCGCGCTCCTTGCGCGCCTTGATGGCGTGGGTCATGACGTTGACCTGCGTGACCACGGCATTGGTGCCCCAGATCACCACGCAGTCGGATTTCGCCATCTCGCGCGGGTCCGGTCCGCGCAAGGCGCCGGCTCCCATCATCCAGCCAGTCCAGGCGAGATTGGTGCAGATCGAACCGAAAAACCCTGAATACTTTTTTGCGTGGCGCAGCCGGTCGATGCCGTCGCGCTGCACGAGCCCCATCGTGCCGGCATAGTAGTAGGGCCAGACAGTCTCCGAGCCGTATTTCGCCTCGGCCGCGATGAATTTTTCGGCGACGAGGTCGAGCGCGGCCTCCCAGCTTGCTTCCTTCCAGGCGCCGTCGCCCTTGGCACCGGCGCGGATCAGCGGCTTCAGCAAACGGTCGGGATGGTGGACGCGGTCGGCATAACGCGCGACCTTGGCGCAAACGACGCCGGCCGTATAACTGTTGGCCTTGGCGCCATGAACACGGCCGATGCGATTTCCGTCGAGCAGTTCGACCTCGAGCGCGCAGGTCGACGGGCAATCATGCGGACAGGCGGAATGGCCGATTCTGAGCTTGGCGCGCTGGTTCATGGGGGCAGACTAGTCATTTGGGATGGCGGCGTGTAGGGCCAGATAGCGCCTTCCCTTCTCCCCCTGTGGGAGAAGGGAAGAACGCTCCCCTACTCCGCCGTGCCTTCCTCATACTCCGCCGACATGGTCAGCCACTTCTCCTCGTGGCCGGCCAGCGTCTGGGCCAGTTGCGAGCGCTCCTTGGCCAGCCGTGTCGCCGTCGAGGGATCCTTTTCGTAGACCGCCGGATTGGACAGTTCGTCCTCGATGCCGTCGATACGCTTGCGGATGCGGTCCATCAGCGCTTCGGTGGCGCGGATCTCCTTGGCCAGCGGCTCGAAGGCGGCGCGGCGCGCCGCCGCATCACGGCGTCGATCGGCCTTTGACGCCTTGTCGGCCTCGCGCTTGCCACGGCGGTCGCCGGACACGCCGGTGACCAGCGTCTTGTAGTCTTCAAGGTCGCCATCATACGGGTTGACCGCGCCGTCCTTGACCAGCCACAGCCGGTCGGCGGTCGCCTCGAGCAGATGACGATCATGCGAGATCAGGATCACCGCGCCGGGAAATTCGTTCAGCGCGTGGATCAGCGATTCGCGGCTGTCGATGTCGAGATGGTTGGTCGGTTCGTCGAGGATGAACAGGTTCGGACCCTCGAAGGCCGACAGGCCCATCAGCAGCCGCGCCTTCTCGCCGCCCGACAGATCCTTGGCGGCGGTGTTCATCTTCTCGGTCGTGAGGCCGAACTGGGCGACGCGGCCGCGCACCTTCGATTCCGGCGCCTCCGGCATCAGCCGGCGGACATGCTCGTAGGCGTTCTCCTCAGGCCGGAGATCATCGAGCTGATGCTGGGCGAAGATCGCCACCTTCAGCCCGGGCGCCACCGTCATGGTGCCACTCTCCTGCTTGAGCCGGCCGGACAGCAATTTGGCGAAGGTCGACTTGCCGTTGCCGTTGGCGCCGAGCAGCGCGATGCGGTCGTCGGCGTCGATGCGCAACGTCATCTTCTTGAGGATCGGCTGCCCCTCTGTGTAGCCGACATTGACGTTGTTCAGAGCCACGATCGGCGATGCCACCGTCTTCACCGGTTCGGGGAACGAAAACGGCCGCACCGAATCGTTCACGATGGCCGCGATCGGCTTCATCTTTTCCAGCGCCTTGATGCGCGACTGTGCCTGTCTCGCCTTGGAGGCCTTGGCGCGGAAGCGTTCGACGAAGGATTCCATGTGCTTGCGGGCGGCTTCCTGCTTGACCCGGCCCTTCTCCTGCAATTCCTTCTGCTCGGTGTACTGGCGCTCGAACTGGTCGTAGCCGCCGCGCCAGAAGGTCAGCTTCTTCTGGTCGAGATGCACGATCGAGTTGACGGCGCGGTTGAGCAGGTCGCGATCGTGCGAGATCAAAAGCACTGTGTGCGGGTATTTCGACACATAGTTTTCCAGCCACAGCGTGCCTTCGAGGTCGAGATAGTTGGTCGGCTCGTCGAGCAGCAGAAGGTCGGGCTCGGCAAACAGCACCGCGGCGAGTGCCACGCGCATGCGCCAGCCGCCGGAGAAGGACGAGGCCGGACGCCTCTGCGCAGCGTCATCGAAGCCGAGGCCGGCGAGAATGGTGGCGGCGCGGGACTCGGCTGAGTGCGCGTCAATGTCGGCCAGCCGCATGTGGATATCGGCGATGCGGTGCGGATCGGTCGCCGTCTTTTCTTCTTCGAGCAGCGCCGTGCGTTCGAGATCGGCCTTGAGCACGATCTCGATCAGTGGGTCCTCGGTGCCTGGCGCTTCCTGCGCCACCTGGCCGATGCGGGTGCTCTTCGGCAGGCTGATCGAGCCTGTCTCGGATGGAAAATCACCGGTGATGGCCTTGAACAGCGTCGTCTTGCCGGTGCCGTTGCGGCCGACAAGGCCGGCCTTGGTGCCGGCCGGCAAGGTCAGCGAGGCATGGTCGAGAAGCAAACGTCCGGCCATGCGGAGCGATAGGTCGTTGATGATCAGCATGGCCGCGCTTTTGCACCGGACATCGACGCTTCGCAAGACCTTGTGGGCCAGTTGGCCGCACAAGGCCTCGAAACGACGCCCGCGAGGGCGCCGTCAAAGCAGTCGGTCAGTGGCTCTCGCCTATCGGCCAGGCAGCGCTCAGGCAGTCGCCTTGCGCTTCGTCGCCTTGGCTACAGTGGCCGGCGCTGCTACCGGCTTGCGGCCAAGTCCTGTCGACTTTGCCAGCGCCGATCGTGTCGCCGAGTAGTTTGGCGCAACCATCGGATAGTCCGGCGGCAAGCCCCATTTGGCCCGATAGTCGTCCGGGCTCAGGCCGTAGTCGGTCCGCAGATGCCGCTTGAGCGACTTGAACTTCTTTCCGTCCTCAAGGCAGATGATGTAGTCGGGAAACACCGACTTCTTCGGATTGACTGCCGGAACCAGGTTTGGGGTTTCAGCGACAGCTGCACCAGCGAGCTTGCGGACCGAAGCACTGACGCTGGCAATCAACTCGGGCAGACCGGAAGCCGGAAGAGGATTGTTGCCTACATAGGCCGAGACAATATCGGCCGTCAGCTCGATAACGGTCTTATCATCGATATTTGACAATTCTTTCACCTTATTTGCGACAAAATCATCCACCCCAGCGAAGACTTGTGTCGATGTATCTCTTTAACCGCGTCCCCCAACGGACCGCCAAGTCTCAAAAAGGAATCAAGAATCGGCAAAAGTAGCTTTCATGCGAAATCGGCGCTATGCAAATTAGAAAATCTAATACTTGGAACTAGCAGACTTCGCAGCAGGACTGTCGGCCAATATCTCCAGAATACGCTTCCAGCGGGCACAGCGCCCGAAATCCTTTTGCTCTATCGCCTTTTCGGCCTTCATCGCGGCATAAAGCGGCGCCTCGGCGCCAAATTCCTTGATCAGCCAATGCGCTTCCTGAATGGCCAGAGTTTCATTTTCGTCAAACATGGTTTTCGGCCTCCGAACGTTCCACACCGACCGCGACGCAACTGCCGATGACGAGGACGGCGCCGACAATGGCCGTCATCGTCAGCCGTTCACCGGACAGGGTCAAAAGCAGGGTCGAAGCGATCGGCGTGAGATAGGCGACGACCGCGACCTTGCCGCTGCCTTCGAGCTTCAAGGCGCGTGACCAGAAATAGTAGCCCAACCCCATCGGGCCGGCGCCCAGATAGAGGCCAAGCGCCAGGTCCGTGCCGACGGGCCAGGTGAAACCGTCGCGAACGCACCACAGAAACGTCAAGACGACGCCGATCAGCGCCGATGGCAGCAACAAGCGATCCGGCGAGGTGGCAACCCGTCCCACCATGATCGAATAGAAAGCCATGCAAAGTGCCGACCCGAATGCGGTGAGATAGCCGACGAGATCGCCCTGGAGCCAGGATTGGTTGCGGCCTCCCGAAATCACCAATGCAACGCCAATGAAGCCCACCACCGCGGCAAGGCCCAGCAGCGCCGGGCGCCGCGGATTCTGCAAGGCGATGACCGCCGCCGCGACCATCAACGGCCAGGTGTAGGCCATCAGATTGGCCTCGATCACCGGCATCGAAGCGAAGGCTATGTATTGCAGCACCATGGTGCCGACCAGACCGATGAAGCCGACCGCGAGAGAGATGAGCGCCGCCCCGGCCGTGACCGGCGCGGCTCTTTCCCGGCTCATCAGCCGGATCGCGGCGAAGACGAGTGCGGCGCCCGCAAATTGCAGAAACTGCACCTGCGACACCGGGTGGCTGGCCAGCAAGGATTTGCCGACTAGCGCATTGGTTGACCACAGCGCTACCGCGCCGGCAGCGAAGACCAGCGCGGATATCGAGCCTGATCCATGCCGAAGCAACCGGCCTGGGACTCTATCTTGCTGTTCGACCATGATCCTGTCCGAAAACCGGTTCCCACTTTTCGGGATCATGGTTCCTTACCATGATTCCCTGGCTCCGCCCGGAACCGGCGCATCGACGGGGGCCGGCACCGGATGCTCTGCCTCGAACCGGCGATAGGCCGGCAGCTGGTTGGTCCAGACATCTTCGGCCAGCTCATTGACCCACTCACGGTCGTGGTCGTTGTCGGCGGCGAGATAGAACATTCTGTTATCGTCGACATAGGGTTTGGCCACCGAGCGCTGGTTGAGCACCAGCGTGACGCGCTCGCCGAACCGGATCGGGGCGGTGCGATGCAAGACCCCCAGGAACTGCCCGAGCGTCGCGTAATTCATCTTGTGATCGATGCGCATGACACGGTTGCGCGGGATTTCGCGGCCGGATTCGAGGATGGCGCGGCCGGTTTCGGAGTCGTCACAATAGATTTCGAGGTGGCCGCCGACCAGCGGATTGCTGATCGACAGCGGGATGAGTTCGGTGACCGGAACGCCATCGCAATGCCATTCCACGGCGCCGTCCTTGGGGTTCATGAAGGTGACCGTCGAGCCGACGATCGACAGCGGATAGGGCTCCAGCTTGGTGCCCATCATGTCGGACAGCCGTTCCAGGCGCAGCTTGTCATGCAGCAATTCCTTGATCTCGGGGATGAAACGGTCGGCCCCGGTGATGAAGGTCAGATCGAGGTGCTTGTGCACGGCATGGCTGGCCTTGAGCTTCAGAGCAGCCACCTCGATCGCGGCAAGCAGTGCCGGGTCATAGCCGTGCAGATATTGCGCGACGCCGAAACTGGACACTTTCCAGGCCGTCTCATGGCCGATGATGGCTTCACGGCTCATCGCGTAGCGCAGTTCGGGAATTGTATGGGCGTTCATTCTACTTCTCCAGGAGGGGGCAACACTTGGTGAACAGTCGATTAATTCACCCACCCCTGTAAAATTAGGAATGCTGGTGCTAGTGTAAGCCAAGCTTAAGGTCGAAACCGTGCGTCTGCTCAGTCAGGTCAACCTCAATTCGCTTAAAATCGTGGAGAGTGCTGCGAGGCACGGGAATTTCACGCGCGCCGGCGAAGAACAGTTTATCACCGCTTCAGCGGTCAGCCAGCGCGTGAAAAGCCTTGAGGATCAGCTGCGCTTCAAGATCTTCCAGCGCGGCGGCAATGCGGTGTCGCTGACGCCGGAGGGCGAGACCTATGTCTCGCGCGTTCGCGAGGCGCTCGAGCGAATCGTCGCCGCCAGCATGGAAGCGACCGGGCAATCACAGGAGCATGTGTTGAAGATTTCCGTGTTGCCGACTTTTGCCGCACGCTGGCTGTTTCCGCGTCTGCCGCTGTTCCAGCGGCAATACCCGGACATCGAGATGCGCGTTTCGACCTCCTACGCGACGCATGAGTTCACGACTTCCGAATTCGATCTTGAAATCCGCTACGGCGACGGTCACTTTCACGGGCTGCAATCCGATCTGCTGTTTCGGGAAGACCTGACGCCGGTGTGCAGCCGCAAGCTGTTCCATGAAGTCCTCGGCGATAGGCAGCTGTCGAAGGTGACACCGGACGACCTCAAGCACTTCACCCTGCTGCATTCCGATACCTGCACCCAGAACTGGCAATCCTGGCTTGGTTTCGCCGGCGCCAGCTTCGTGCTCAGCGAGACCAAAAGCATCTATTTCGACTCGTGCATGATGTCCTACGAGGCAGCCAATTCTGGGATGGGTTTTGCGGTGGCCAACCGTGCCTATATGGCCAGCGATATCCGAGCCGAAAGGCTGGTGGCTCCATTCGCCGTCCACCATCCGAACACGGCTGGTTGGTATTTTGTCTCCCCCCCAAAGAGCCTTGCCGCTCGCAAGGTCCAGCTGTTCAAACAGTGGGTGATGGCGGAAGCGGCTCTGACGCAGTGCCAGATGGACAGCGAAATCAGCGGCGAGGCTTCGGCCGCTATCTGAATTTCAGGCAAGCATTTGGTTGTCTGCCGATGAGATTAGACCGGCAAGAGCAAGTTGAGGGCCACCGGTTAATGGACGTCCAATCCATACAGCCTGCCTTGGTCGGCAAGACCGTTGAACTCACGCCGCTTCAGCAGGACCATTCCTTGGGGCTTCTGAGCGCGGCGGCGGATGGTGTGCTGTGGAACCTGAAGTCCACGGTGGTCCCCGGGCCAGACACGATCGATGCATATATTGAAGGCGCCCTGGCCGGACGACAGGTCGGCACTGTCATGCCTTATGCAGTCGTCCTGCGCAGCACGGGGCTGATTTGCGGAAGTACGCGCTTTTGGAAGATCGATCGCGCAAATAGAAAGCTGGAGATCGGGCATAGCTGGCTAAGCAGCTCGGTTCAGCGGTCCGGGGTCAATACCGAGGCGAAGTATCTTCTCCTGACCCATGCCTTCGAGGTCATGGGATGTGTCCGGGTGCAATTCACGACAGACGAACAGAACGACACGTCAAGGGCAGCCATTCTGCGAATTGGGGCCAAGCAGGAAGGGATCGTTCGCAACGAGCGGATCATGCCGGACGGACGGAAGCGCAATTCAGTCCGGTTCAGTATCATCGATTCCGAATGGCCTGACGTAAAGACGATGCTGCGGCACAAAATGCAGCGATAGTGAGCGCGGGACCTCAAACCTTCGGAACCACAACCGCAAAACGTCGCAGGGATCAGGCGAAAGCCCTGCCCTCTTCGGTGCGCTGGAAGAGCATCAGATCCAACCCCAGGCTTGGTCGTCCCAGGATGGTCAGAATCGTATGCGCCTGGCCGCGGTGGTGGGTCTGGTGGTTGAAGACATGGTCCAGCGCCGGCGCCAGCCTTTGCGAGACCGTGCGCATGTCCGAGACGGTCATGTAGGTGAAGCGGCCCGTCAACGCCTTGTCGCTGAGGCCACCGACCCAATCGATGATCCTCCTGTCCTCGGCTTCACGCGCCATCCGCAGGCCGGCCAACCCCCGATGCAGGACGGCGTCCAGCGTCGTCGGCGCGTCGCCCTCACCGGTGAATCGCTTCATCCAGATGCGGTCGGCTGTCAGCAGGTGGTTGAGCGTGCCCATCATCGAGCCGAAGAAAGCGCCGACGTCGCGGTTGAATTCCTCTTCGTCGAGTTCGGCAGCGGCATCATAGATGCGGCCATTGGCCCATTGATTATAGGCCGCAAACATCATGAAATGCTGTCTCATGGCTTCCCCTCGGCTCGCGTCGATGCGGGGCCTACCTAACCCGCAGGAACGCCGCCGCCAATGACCATTCTGCTCTATGACCTCGTCGGACGCGACACCACACGTCCGTTCAGCCCGCACTGCTGGAAGGTGGCGATGGCGCTTGCCCACAAGGGGCTCGACATATCAACCGCGCCGACGCGCTTTCTCGAGGTGCCCACTGTTGAGGGCGGCGTTTCGAGAACCGTTCCGGTGATCCGGGATGGCGAGACGGTCGTCGCGGATTCCTTCGCCATCGCGCTCTATCTCAATGAAGCCTATCCGGACCGGCCGACGCTGTTTGGCGGCGAAGGCGGCAAGGCGATGGCGCGCTTCATCGAACGCTGGTCGCAACTGACCATCCATCCCTATGTGACCACCGCGGCAATCATGGACCTTCATGCCATGCAGGACGCGGAAAACGCCGTCTATTTCCGCCAGAACCGGGAGCAGCGTCTCGGCAAGCGGCTGGAAGACGTGATGGCAGCCCGAGACGCCGGGCGCGGCGCCTTCAGGGCCTCGCTGGAACCCTTGCGTTCAATGCTCGGCTATCAGCCATTCATCGGTGGCGGTTCGCCGCTGTTTGCCGACTATATCGTCTTCGGCGCGCTGCAATGGGCGCGCATAGCCTCGCCTTACCAACTGCTCGACGACGGGGATGTGGTGGCGCAGTGGTTCGCCCGCTGCCTCGACCTGCATGGCGGGCTGGGACGAAAAGTGGCCGCGGCAGCGTGACGCCGCAACGCCTGACCTTGCCGCAAGGCAGCACGTGGGCCGTCAATGTCCTGCAAAAAAGGTCAGCCGCAAGGCGATAGCCAGGCCTTACTTGGCCGCTACCTTCCTTGGCTTGCTGGCCTTCGTGGCAGCTTTTGCTTCCTTGGGGGCGGCTTTTGCCTTGCCGGCGCCAGATGCCTTCTTGGCTGCCGACTTCCCCACGGCATCCTCCTGGTCGACATCGGCTGCCGCCTGATGCCAATGGCGCTCATGGTGTCCAGCCGGCTGTCCCTCTTGCAGCCAGATCTGATGCGCGCGGTTGCGAATGCGTTCCTGACGATCGTCTGCCATGGTCATGTTGTCTCCATGCGGGCCGACTTCAGCGCGGCGCCGACGCGAGAGTATAGCAAGCAACGCGTTGCTGTGCAGCTGTCTGGTCTCGGCGGTGGTCTACCTCATCGGCGCTGGCCCTATACAGAACGCACGCTTGATCTGGCCCTTCGCTATCGCTCCGGGCATTAGCCACTCGGAAAGCCAAGCAATTGGCTTTCCGTCCGCCTCGCGGACCGTTCCTCACCCCTTGGCAATGAGCCGGGCGGCTTGTATAGAGCCCGCCACTCTCAATTCCATTCACAGACAAGGACGACCCATGGCGCTCGAACGCACATTTTCCATGATCAAGCCGGACGCAACCCGGCGCAACCTCACCGGCGCCATCACCAGGATGCTGGAAGAGGCCGGCCTGCGCGTCATCGCCTCGCGCCGGGTCTGGATGAGCCGCCGCGAAGCTGAAGGCTTCTATGCCGTCCACAAGGATCGCCCGTTCTTCGGCGAGCTGGTTGAATTCATGTCGTCCGCACCGACCGTCGTGCAGGTGCTGGAAGGCGAGAATGCCATTGCCAGGAACCGCGAAGTGATGGGCGCCACCAACCCGGCCAACGCCGCCGAAGGCACCATCCGCAAGGTGCATGCGCTATCGATCGGCGAAAACTCGGTGCACGGCTCCGATGCGCCGGAGACCGCGGCAGAAGAGATCAAGTACTGGTTCTCGGACACCGAGATCGTCGGCTGAGCCGATAGTCCAGACGTTGGATCCCGTAAAAAGACCGGTGTTTTCGCCGGCCTTTCTCATTGACGGTCAGCTCGCGGCGCTAAGGCGCAGGATCTCGCGGCCGTCCTTGTCTGATATAACGAGCTTGCCGGCATCGACACTGTATGACGCGGCCTTGGCCAATGCATCGAACATCGCCTTTTCCTCAGCCATCACCTCCGGCGCGCAGGCCTTGTAGGTCGAGCCGATGTCGCTGACCGCTATTGTTTGGCCATCGACCTTGGCGGTGGCGAAATAGGTGTTGCAGGGGCCGCTGCCGCCTGCCTTGCCGGCCCCGCTGACCCTGAACGTCGCTTGCGGGGCGGCAATGGCACCGATGCCGTCGACATAGTCGACCAGCCAGAGCTGGTCAAAGACCGAAACCGCCGGCTCGGCGCTCGGCGTCACCATCTTCAGCATGATGGTCTGCGGCACGTCGGTCAGCGGATCGACCTGATGGCGCATGTCGGAGATGAACAGGAGCTTGTCATCGACGGTAATCCTGGCTTGCAGCGCATAAGTCATCTGCGACCGGATGAGGGAAGGGTCGAATTTGATCTCGAAGCTGATCGGCACCTGGCCGGTCGGATTCACTTTCTGCTCGCCGATAATAGTGGCCGGCGCATCGGCCAGTGACACATCCGCAAGCTGGACGGAGAGCACGGCACTGGGCGGCAAGGCGATGCGCTCGCGATAGATCACCTCGCCTCTCACGGAATCTTCGGCGGCAACAGACAGTTCCGGCACGGCCAATATGCCGACGACCAGAGGCACGAAACCGAAGACGAAGAACTCAGCGATCCTGTCCAGCATGACCATCTCCATTGCCCCGGGCCGCCAAGTGCCCAGGCTGGACAGTGCCCCGGGGCTGCCAATGTCCCGGCTGTCAACGCCCAGGCTGACCAGCCGCGCTCAATTAGCCAAAGGATTGCGGTCAATGCATGGCTGCGGCGGTATTTTAGTCTGACGATTTCCAGCGGCCGGCCGCCTCGTCGTCGGCCTCCTTGGCCTCGACCCAGCCGCCCTCCGAGCCGTCAGCGCGATGCTCCTTCTTCCAGAAGGGCGCGCGCGATTTCAAATAGTCCATGAGGAAGCTCGCCGCCTCGAACGCCGCCTGGCGATGCGCCGAGGCGGTCACCACCAGCACGATGTTCTCGCCGGGCGCGACCTTGCCGTGGCGGTGGACGGCGGTGAGGCCCTGCAACGGCCAGCGCTCGACCGCCTCGGCAGCGATGCGGGCGATTTCTGCTTCGGCCATACCGGGATAGTGCTCGAGCTCGAGCGCCGACAAGGTGCCCTGCTCGTCCCGGCAAAGGCCGGAGAAAGAAACCACCGCGCCGATATCGGCGCGGCCTTGCGTCAGTCTGGCGATCTCGGCGGCGACGTCAAAATCCTGCGCCTGAATGCGCACGACGGGTACGACCGCACCGGTCATGTCAGCCTCCGGTCATCGGCGGGAACAGCGCAATCTCGCGCGCGCCTGCGATCTTCTCGCCGTGCTCGACATGTTCCCGGTTGATGGCGACGCGGATCACGTCGGGATATTGCAGCGCATGCTCGTATTCTTCGCCGCGCGATTTCAGCCAGCGCAGGAGATCGGCGACCGTCTCGATGCCAGCAGGCAAGTCGATGTCTTCCTCAGCCACGCCGATGCGTTCGCGCACCCAGGCAAAATAGATGAGCCGGGTCGTCATCTCACTCGTCCATGATGTGCTTGAGGCCGGCACGGAAATAATCGTAGCCGGTGTAGAGCGTGACCAGGGCCGCGATCCACAGCAGCACCAGCCCGGTCTGGGTGGTCAGCGGGAAGATCTTGTCGCCGGCAGGCCCCGCAAGCAGGAAGGCGATGGCGACCATCTGGATCGCGGTCTTCCATTTTGCCAGCTGCGTCACCGGCACCGAGACCTTCAGCGCCGCCAGATATTCGCGCAGGCCCGAGACGAGGATTTCGCGGCAAAGGATGATGATCGCCGCCCACAGCGACCATCCGGCGATGCCGGCATGACGGTCGGTGTCGGCGGCCAGCAGCAGCAGGCAGGTGGCGACCAGCAGCTTGTCGGCGATCGGGTCAAGCATCTTGCCGATGTTGGAGGTCTGCTGCCAGGCGCGCGCCAGGTAGCCATCCAGATAATCGGTGATCGAGGCTAGCAGGAAGATGATCAGTGCCGACCAGCGGGCGAAGTCGCTCGACTTCAGATGTCCTTCGAGAAAAAAGCACAGCACCACCAGCGGCACCGCGACGATGCGGGCATAGGTGAGCATGTTGGGAAGGTTGAACGCGCGCTTGGCCATATCCGGGGGACTCTTTCTGCCTGCGTACTCAAATCAGATGCGAATGTGGGGGGTCAACAGGCCAGAATCGATTGGCCAGTCGAAAATACCCCGAATCCTTCTCAAAAGCGTGATGCATGTCGTTACCCCAAAACCGCTGCGCACTTTTGGGCGACGTGCATCAGCTCTCGTGGAAATGATTGTAGACCAGTTTGGCGACCTGTTCGGAAATACCGTCGACTTTCCTCAAATCCTCGATAGCCGCGCGGCTGACCGCCTTGGCGGTGCCGAATGCCAGCAGCAAAGCCCGCTTGCGGCCTGGGCCGATGCCGGCGATCTCATCGAGTGGGCTCTTGACCATTTCCTTCTTGCGCCGCGCACGGTGCGAGCCGATGGCGAAACGGTGAACCTCGTCGCGCAGGCGCTGGACGAAATAGAGCACGGGATCGCGCACCGGCAGCGAAAAAGAGTCCCTGTCCCTGACGAAAAAGCGCTCGCGGCCGGCATCGCGGTCCTGCCCCTTGGCGATGCCGATCGCAACGACGCGATCCTCGATGCCGAGATCGGCGAGAATCTTGCGCACCGCCGTCATCTGGCCCTGGCCACCGTCGATCAGGATGACGTCGGGCCAGGCCGGGAAGCTGCCGGAGATATCGTCTTCGATATCCTCGCCAGCTTCGGCTGCCGCCGCATCGTGGGCCACGGCAACATCGCCATGCTCCTTGAGCAGCCGCGAAAACCGCCGCTCCATCACCTCGCGCATCATGCCGAAATCGTCGCCAGGCGTGATCTCGGTCGAGCGGATGTTGAATTTCCGGTACTGGTTCTTCACGAAACCTTCCGGTCCCGCGACGACCATGGCGCCGACCGCATTGGTGCCCATAATGTGTGAGTTATCATAGACCTCTATGCGCACCGGCGGCTTAGGCAGGCCGAAGGTCTCAGCAAAGCCGGCAAGCAGGCGTCCCTGTGTGGAGGTTTCAGCCAGCCGGCGTCCGAGCGCCTCGCGGGCATTTTGCAGCGCGTTGTCGATCAGGTCCTTCTTCTCGCCACGCTGCGGCACGGAGATCGCGACCTTGCGGCCGGCGCGGGTGGAGAGCGCCTCGGCCAGCAACTCCTGATCCTCGACGCCATGCGACAAAAGAACGGTCCGCGGCGTCGGCTTGTCGTCATAGAACTGCGCCAGGAACGAGCCCAACACCTCCGCCGCTTCCAACGCCGGATCGGCCTTGGGGAAATAAGCGCGGTTGCCCCAGTTCTGGCCGGTGCGAAAGAAGAACACCTGGATACAGACCTGGCCGCCTTCCTGATGGATGGCGAAGACATCGGCCTCGTCGACGGTCGCCGGATTGATGCCCTGATGGCTCTGCACATGCGACAGGGCGGCAAGTCGATCGCGATAGATGGCGGCACGCTCGAAATCGAGAGCTTCCGACGCTTGCTGCATGGCGGCCGAGATTTCCGTCTTCACCTTCTGGCTGCGGCCGGACAAAAAGTCCTTCGCCTCGCCGACCAGCTCGGCATAGTCCTGGTGCGAGACCTCGCCGGTACAGGGGCCGGCGCAGCGCTTGATCTGGTACAATAGGCACGGCCGCGTGCGGTTCTCGTAAAAAGAATTGGTGCAACTGCGCAGCAGGAAGGCGCGCTGCAGCGAGTTGATGGTGCGGCCGACGGCGCCAGCCGAAGCGAAAGGGCCGAAATAGTCGCCTTTGCGCGAGCGCGCGCCGCGATGCTTGTAGATGCCGGGCGAGACATGGTCGCCGGTCAAAAGAATATAGGGAAAAGACTTGTCGTCCCGCATCAGCACATTGAATCGCGGCCGCAAGCGCTTGATAAGATTGGCTTCGAGCAGCAGCGCTTCGATCTCGGTGCGGGTGACGACGAACTCCATCGTCGACGTCTCGCGCACCATGCGGCCGATGCGGGTAGTGTGGAAGCGGCCTTGCGCATAGTTGGTGACGCGCTTCTTCAGGCTGCGCGCCTTGCCGACATAGAGCACATCGCCGGCGGCGTTCATCATGCGATAGACGCCGGGCGCGTTGGGCAGCCGCTTGACGAGTGTCTGGATTACCTCGGCGCCGACCATGCCTTCGGCGTCGCCAGCATGCGGCGTCCAGTCAATAGCGGTGAAGGCGACACCAGGACCGGCTGGTTCGACGATCTCCTCGACCGCCTCGTCCTCGAGGTCGATATCGGGGGGCAGATCGTCGGTGCCACCGCGCGGCTTGTTTTTGTGGTCTACAGGACTCATTCCGCCATGCCTGTCACATCGGGCGTCTGCCACGCAAGATGCTGGCCACCATCCAGCGCAATCATCTGGCCGGTGACCGAGCGCGCTTCCCAGAGATAGCGGATTGTGGCGCCGAATTCCGGCAATTCCGGGCCGCGCTTGAGGATCAAGCCGTCAACCTGCGCGGCGAAATCGCTGTCGTCCTGGCGCGCGTTCTTCAAGGTCGGCCCCGGACCGATGGCATTGACGCGGATGCGAGGGCCGAGCGCCTGCGCCATCATCTGGGTGGCTGTCCACAGTGTCGACTTGGAAAGCGCGTAGGAGAAATAGCGCGGTGTCGGCCGCCAGACGCGCTGATCGATCATATTGACGATCAGGCCCTCCTGCCCTTCCGGCAACGCCCGGGCGAAGTTCTGCGCCAGGAGCGCCGGCGCCTTCACATGAACGGCAAAGTGCCGATCCCAGGCCCGCCAGTCGAAGTCCAGAACCGAATCGTCCTCGAACAGCGACGCATTGTTGACCAGCAGCGAGAGCGGTCCGAGCGTTGCTTGCGCCTGGCCGACGAGATCGCCGACGGCATCCATATCAGTCAGGTCGGCCGCGATCACCACAGCGCGGCCGCCGCTGGCGATGATTGCGGCAGCCAACACATCGGCCTCGACACGCGAGCGGTTGCAATGGATGGCGACGGCAAAACCGTGTGCGGCGAGATCCTCGACGATCGCCCTGCCGACCCGTTTGGCCCCGCCCGTCACCAGCGCGGTGGCAGTGGCTCTGCTCATATGGTGTCAATCCTCAATTTCGGCCCGAAAACACGGTGCCGGCGAAATATGGCCCGGCATGCGTTAAATGGCGTTCGCACCTTGGGCAGCATTGTGGCGAAATGGCCGGTTGGGCGTCCCGACTCGTCTTTGACTCAAAGCCACCCGAGCGGAATATAGGACGCTGGACTCCTTGCACCAAGCGGTGTGCGGCGCAGCATGGAACGGCTCCTGCCATTTCGCTGTTGCGAAGATGCAACGTCAAGGTTCCGCCTCATTCGCGCCGGGTAATGACCCAAGTTCAGGTTCGCTTCAGCCGCATTTTGACACGACATTTGGAACCGACGAACGCCAGATCCGTTTCACCCCCCGGACGGGTAGATGGCGATCGTGAGAAACAAGCCTGTGTCCTGTGGCTTAAGGAGTAAAGAACAATGCAAGCCAATCTCAAATTCGCACGGCCGTTGGCCGTCGCGCTCGGGCTCTTCGCCCTCAGCGGAACCGCTTATGCCGCGGACGTCGTTTCCGAAGAGCCCCCGGCACCCGCGCCGATTGCTGAACTTCCTGTCGCGTCGTGGGCCGGCCCCTATGCCGGTCTCAACGTCGGCTATGGCTTCAGCGGCCATACCAAAGAAAAGGATCTGGGTGTCGACAACGTTGACGTCGGCACCAAGGGCTTCGTTGGCAGCGTCTTCGGCGGCTATCAGTGGCAGCAGGAGAACTTCGTTTACGGTGCTGAAGCCGAACTCGGCTACAACGGCGTCAAGGGCGACGATTCCGGCGTCAATTCCAAGGCCGGCTTCGAAGGCTCGCTGCGGGCCCGTCTTGGCTATGCCGTGACCCCGGAAATCCTGCTCTATGGCACCGGCGGTCTCGCCGGCAGGAGCCTGAAGGTGGAAGATTCCACATACGGCACAGACCGCGCCACGATGATCGGCTGGACGGCTGGTCTCGGCACCGACATCAAGCTGACCGACAATGTCTTCGGCCGTGTCGAGTACCGCTACACCGACTTCGGCAGCAAGAGCTTCGATGGTATCGGCAAGGTCAAGGCCACCGACAATCGCGTCACCTTCGGCGTTGGTATGAAGTTCTAAGTCGTTCAAGCCACGACACGAAAAAGCCGGGCCTCGCGCCCGGCTTTTTTTGTGCCCGAGTGATCACGCGGGGAATCCGATCGGTCACCCCAGGTGATCAATCGATCACCCGGGAATGCACGGCCTCAACTCTGGAAACTTCTCGTCGAAGCGCGCTGCCCACCGTGTCAGTCGGGCGCGACCCTTCTCCCATTTTCCGGCAAAGCGCAGCGAGAGATAGCCAAGGCAGGCGCGCAGCGCCATTTGGCCGGCAGTGATCTTCTTCGGCAGTTTTGGCGGGTTGGCGTTGAGCAGATCGAGTGCCGCCGTGATCTTTGACCACTGGCGATCGAGCCAGGGCTGGTAGACCATCTCCTCAGGCCGCGTGCGCCGTTCATAGACCATCGACAGCGCGCAGTCGCAAATGCCGTCCGCCAACGCCTCCAGCACTTCCGCCTCGAGCCGCTTGTCGGGATTGCGCGGGAAAAGCGCGCTCTTCGAAACCCGGTTGAGGTGCTGGGTGATGGCGCGGCTGTCGTGGATCGAGCGGCCGTCGTCGAGCACCAGAACCGGGATCTTGCCGAGCGGGTTGGCGATCATCAAGTCGGCCGGCTTCTCCTCGGTCTTGATCGGCACCAGATCGACGGCGATGCCGGCATAGGCTGCTGCCATTCGTACCTTGGAACTGTAGGGAGAAGACGACGCATAGAGCAGTCTGGGCATGATAGGGTTCCTGTTTTGCAGGCGGGCAGTGTTGACCGATCAGGCGCGATCGAGCAATGGCCAGAAGCGGAAAACCCGGCCGCCAGCGAGCGACATGTATCAGCGTCGTTGACCAGGGGCCGTTTAGCGAACGCTCCATGATGATGGCGCGTTCATCACCATGGCAGCTGTCGCGAACCGGCTTGTATCCAAGCCCGGCGTAAAATGGCTCTGCCGTCACCGAGGACGGCACGGTCAGCACGGTGACACCACCCCGCGTGCGCCGCTTCCTCGACCTCCGCCATAAGTCGTTTGCCGATACCATGGCCTCGCAGTTCAGGATCCACGAAGACGGATCGAACAATGCTTCCATCGAGGCTGGCTGGTCCAACGATCCTGCCACGCACAACCGCGACAGAAACCCTCCGCTTCCTCAAAAGCACAGAGACAGCGGATGGGCTGAAGCTCTGCTCCACACGAGCGATGATGTCTTGCGAGTAGTCTTTCGCATTGGTCTGTCGCAGAGCTGCCAGGATCACGCGGCTCACGGCTTCCGCATCATCCTCGTTTGCTCCGCGAATCGTGAGCTCCAAAGTCACTTCACCATCAGGCAGCCGACCCGGATTCCTTGCCGCGCAGACAGTGGCGGCACGCGGATCGCTGGTCGACAACAAAGACTGAAAAAGCTTCGCGCCGAGATTTGATCCGCCATCGTTGACGCGGACCAAGCCCCACCGGACTTCGCCCTATGGCGAAGTCCTGGGAGCTGCGAAAAGATATCCTCCATCCGCCTCTGTTCTCGCCTTCCAAGTGACCAAGCAGCGAGTGCGGCGCCTGTCAGGCACCCGCCCTTGACTGTCTCGGCACGCCCCCCCAGCGAGGGAAGACGCGATTACTTCTTGCCGGCCTTCGCGGGTGCTGCCTTCGGCTTGGCCGCAGGTGCCGCTTTCTTCACCGGTGCTGAAGACTTCGCTGCCGCCGCCTTTTTTGCCGGTGCAGCCTTCGCTGCCGGTTTCTTGGCAGGTGCAGCTTTCGCAGCCGGCTTCTTGGCAGGTGCTGCCTTCTTCACTGCGGGTTTTGCCGCAGCCTTCGCAGCTGGCTTCTTGGCCGGTGCCGCCTTCGCAGCCGGCTTTGCCGCTGCCTTGGCAGGTGCCGCCTTCTTCACTGCAGGTTTTGCAGCGGCCTTTGCTGCCGGCTTCTTTGCCGGTGCTGCTTTTGCCTTCGGCGCGGCCGCCTTCGGCTTGGCAGCAGGTGCTGCTTTCTTCACTGCAGCTGCGACCTTCGCCGTTGCTGCTTTTACGGGTGCTTTCTTTGCCGGTGCCTTGGACGCCGGCGCTTTGGATGACTGCTTAGCCATGCGATGCCCCTTCCGTTGTGCCGATGGCCGTAATGACCCGGCGCGCTCATGCATATCTGACTCGCGGCTTGCTAGCCAGCGAAGCAACAGACTGATTTCTGCAGCTTAAATTTTGGTTACGGATCGCACACGATCGTGCTGATCGTCGCAAAGATCCGCTGCTGATCTTCGACCATTGCCTAGAGTGTGCCACAGACATTCTCTACACCCTGCGAGACCGTTCCTCCCGTGAAGCTCTGAAGATCAGTCAGCAGCTTGCGCATCGATCTTCGGCCGATGACATCGTGACCCGCTGCTTCATCGGCGCGATCATCTCGTGCAAGCAGACGATCTATACTGCCATCCGATGGCCGATCGCTGCATCACCTTGTCAAGCACGATCGCACCACCCATTTGCGCGTGAATTGACAGACAACTCTACATCGCAGAGTATTCTGCACGGGATACTGGAGTGCTTCAATGTCGATCGCACAGGATCAAGCAGCGCTGTCGCCGTTCGAGATTGCCGAGCCCCCACGGCAGCGACCTCGGCCGCATCGGACTTGACTGATGAGTGCCGATGAAATCATCCATCAGAGCACACGGCTCAGGATCATGGCCGCCCTAAACATGCTGGAAAGGCGGCAAACGCTGGACTTCAGCCAGTTGAAGGCCATCATGGACGTCACCGACGGCAATCTCGGCGCGCATCTCGATACGCTTGCCAGGGCCGGCTATGTCGAGATCGAAAAACTGTTCGTCGGGCGCCGGCCGCAGACGCGCGTCAGGGCGACGACGAGCGGCCGGCGCGCGTTCCGCGGCCACGCCGCGTTCCTGCGCAAAGTTCTCGATCAGGCTGACGCGGCGCCGCGCAGAAAATAGCAGAACCGCTCCATCTCTTTGGTCTGACGCAATTCCAGGGGAAAGCGCTATGCGCTTTTCCCGGGAAAACAAGCTCACACCTTTCCTGGAACTGCTAGCGTGTGGCGACCACGGCAACGCCGGCACCGATCATCACACCGCCCGCCGCGCGGTTCACCCGGCGCACGATCTTCGGCGTGCGCAACAGGCCGCGGGCGCGACCGGCGAGGATGACATGGCCGCCAATCACCACAACCTCGACGGCCAGGATCACCGTCATCAGCACACCGAGATGACCAGCGTTGAGCGATGCGCCGACTAGGTTCGGCAGCAGCGCAACGTAGAACAACGGCATTTTCGGATTGCCGAGATTGGGCGCGATGCCGGTGGCAAAAATCGTCAGCAGCCCGCGCCGTCCGGAGACGGGTTGCAGTTCCGGCACGACGGGCACGGCGGTCCAAAGCCTGATGCCCATCCAGATCAGATAGGCCGCTCCGCCATAACGAAGCACCGTCATGACGATCGCCATCTTGGCGGCGATGATCGACAGGCCGAAGGCGGCGAGGATCAGGAAGATGAGTATGCCAACCACCGCGCCTGCGCCATGGGCGATACCCGAGGCGGCGCCGCTGGAGATCGTGCGCGCGACAATCGTCATGTTGTCCGGTCCGGGGCTGGCAGCGAACACGAAGAAGGCAGCCGCGAAGGCAAGGATGGTGGCAAGGTCCATAAAGACTCCCGAAAGTGATTTGTTACTCGGGCGTTCAGATTAGCCAGTTTGCCTGTCGGCGGTATCAGGAAAATTCAGGATCTTCGTGATGCGCATTTTCGTCACGGCTGATAGCCGAGGCAGACGGCGCCGAGCGCGACGATGGCGCAGGCGCCGACCCGCCGCGGCGTCAGCATCTCGCCCAGGAACAGGCGCCCGATGAAGGCCGCGAAGGCGACGCTGGTTTCGCGGATCGCGGTGATCGGGCCGGCCGGTCCAAGCGCGAAGGCCGCGACCACGACGCCGTAGGCCAAGAGCGCGAACAGGCCGCCGCCCAGCGCCTTCCAAGTTTCCGGCGCCCGCGGCTCGACAGTTAGCCGGCCGCGGCACGCGACGAAGGTCGCCGGCAGCAAGGCGCCGTAGATCAGCAGAACCCCGGCAGTATAGGCGCCGGCATTTCCCGCCGCGCGAACGCCGATCGCATCGACGGTCGCATAGGCGGCGATGATCGCTCCCGTTGCCAGCGCATAGAGGATCGGTGTGGTGGAGGCTCTTCCCCTTCCCAGCGAGAGACCCATGATGCCGCGGGCGACCAGCGCGACGCCGACGGTCTGCGGCATGGTGAGCTGCTGGTTGGCGAGGAAAAATCCGCCAAGCCTGACAAGCAGCGGCACGCTGCCGCGAACGATCGGATAGACCTGTCCCAGCTCGCATATCCGTAGGCGACCACCAGAAACACGCTGTAGCCGACCTGCAGGCAGGCCGCCTGTGCGGCCGGAAGGGCGTGAAACATGGCGAAGGGAATGGCAAGCGCCGTACTGGAAAAGCTCATGACTGTGACGGTCCACAGCCTGTCGACTCCCGTTCGCAGGAAGGCGTTCCAGGTTGCGTGCAGGATCGCCGCAAACAGCGCGAGCCCGATGACCAACGGGCTCATTGCGGCCTGCGCGAGGCGGCGATGATGCCCAGGGCCGCCTTGCGGGCGTCGCGAATGGCCATGTCCGCCTGCCCCATCTGTGCCAGCAAGGTCGCACCTTCGATGAGCATCAGCAGTTCGCCGCCACACTCTCGGCGCGGCCGCGCGGCATCACCTCTTCGAGGATCGACCGCATATGCCGCTTGAGGCCGTTCTTCTGCCTCGCCACAGCCTTGAAAACCGGATGCCGGGGAACACCGAACTCGGCCAGCGCATCCGCGAACAGGCAGCCACGGAAATCCGGGCTGCGGAACCAACGTTCATGCCAGTCGAAAATCTGTCCAATTTTCTGCTCTGGCGTGGTGCCCTGTTGGGCGAGGCGGTCAAGCTGGCTTTCAAAACGCCTGGCGCGATAGTCGAGCACCTCGACGATCAGCTCGTCCTTGCTGGGAAAGTGGCGAACATTGTCATCTTGGCCACCTCGGCCTCTGCGATGGATCCGGTCGATTCCGGTGGCATGGAAGCCTGCGCGCTTGAACAACGCGTAGGCCGTTTCGACGACGTGCTGACGCTTGTCGGAAGCAGGCGATGATGTCACGACGGATGGCATCTTCTGTCAACACAACACGGAAAGGCGCCTGCGGCCGATCAGGCCGCAGGCGCGAAAAAGGATCGGAACGGGAAAGCTGCGTTTTAGCGCAGGACGCGGCAACGGCCGTTGTAGACCATCCAGCGGTCGAAACCCGAGACGCAGAATTCGACGTTGTCGCCGATCGAGGCAAAACCCTGGCCTTCCTCGATCAGGTACCAGATGGCGCGATCGCGGCCGTCGGAGAGACTGACGGTGGCGCCGCAGTAGCGGCGGCCGATCGGCCAGCTGTCGTTGGCCGGCAGGTAGCGGTGCTGGTGGATGCGCTGGAAATCGGTGATCTGGACGTTCGGCAGATGCGGCACGTGATGCACCTGGTAAGAGAAGCGGCTGGTGATCTTGTTCAGCACCCAGGCTTCACCACAGACGCCGCTGTCCTCATCGGAATAGACCGTAAGATCGGCGGCCTGCACGGCCTGGGTGACGCCGAGAGGCGCGGCGAGTGGAGTGCAGAGCGAAATCAGGGCGGCAAGGGCGGATTTGGCGAAGCGAGTCATGGCAGCCTCTCAAGGTCGATTGCGCGCACTGTGCGGATTCGCTTGGCGGCGGTCAAGCGGTTGCGGAAACAATGGTTTCCCAGTTTGAAACTGCCTTGGCCAAAGCCGGACTTGCGTGGAACCGGAATGGCTCGGGCACGTTGATACCTGGATCCAGAGAGCGCGAGCCTTGGGTCGTTAAAGAGCCCGCCTTCCCGACCCCTCAGGAACGCGGGCTTTTTCGCGCCTGGTACCGAAATGGCGACTCCCGAACACCTTGCGTCAAGCCTGCTCGCCGGCCAGCCATTCCAACGACCAGTGCGCCGGCCTCCCCACCGCAAGCAGTCTGTGCAAAGCCGGCAGCAATGCACGCAGTTCACCCTCCAGCGTGAATGGCGGGTTGACCACCAGCAGGCCACTGCCGTCGAGGCTGGGCTCCGATGAAGCGGGCCTGATCTCGAATTCGATGTCGAGCAGCTTCGGGATGCCGGATTGCTTCAGCGCCTTGCGGAAGGCGATGATCGCCTTGCGGTCCTTGATCGGATACCACAGCGCATAGATGCCGCCGGGCCACCGCTTGTGCGCCCTTGTAAGCCCGTCAACGAGGCGCTCGAACTCGCCCGCCTCCTCGAACGGCGGATCGATGAGAACCAGGCCGCGCTTTTCCTTCGGCGGCAGATGCGCGCCGAGCGCCAGCCAGCCATCGAGTTCGATGATCCGGGCCTGGAAATCACCGGCAAAGAGCGTCCTCAGCTTCGCAACATCCTTGGGGTGCAGCTCGATTGCTGTCAGCCGGTCCTGCTTGCGCATGAGATGACGCGCGATCAGCGGCGAGCCAGGATATTTCTGGATGCCACCCTCGGGGTTAAGCGCCCGCACCGTCTCCAGATAAGGCGCAAGCAGTGCCGCCACCGGTGCGGCAAACGGGGCATCGATCAGCCTGCCGATGCCGCCTTGCCACTCACCGGTCTTCTGCGCTTCGACCGACGACAGATCATAGCGGCCGATGCCAGCATGGGTATCGATGACGCGAAACGCCTTGTTCTTTTGCTTCAGATATTCGAGCAGTCGCGTCAGCACGACGTGTTTGACGACGTCGGCGAAATTTCCCGCATGATAGGCGTGGCGGTAGTTCACGTGGAGCCCCTGCCCCAGCGCGGCGGTGGCGGTGGCGGTTGCGAGTTCGGATTTTCCGGCCGGCCGCCGCCAGAACGCAGGGTCAGCAAAAACCCGATCAAGCCGATCGCCATCAACGAGAAGCCGATCGGCCGCGCACGGCTGTCGATCTCGCCGACACCGGAGCGCAGGATGAGATCGACCGCTCGCATCGGTATGTCGTCGGCATCACCCGGTCCGACGGTGAAGATATAGGGGCCCGGGCTGACGGCCGCGATCACGCCGGCCTCGTCGCGAAAGATCTTGTCGGGCAGCTGCGGGCTGGCTTGGCGCGGGTTGTCGGAATGGTTGAACTGCAGCGTCGAGGCCAGCACCGTGCGGCCGTTGCTGGCGGCGGTCAGCGTCAGCACGGTGCGCTGCTGCGAAACGATGCGCTCGGCTCTTGCCGTCAAGTCGACCAGCACCCGCACCGGTGCGTCGCGGGCGGCGAGCGACACCGTCAGCGGCTTGAAGCGGCCCTGCTCATAGACCCGCCAGGTGCCGATCTCGTGGCCGGAGAAATTGCTCATCGCCCAAGGATAGATGACACCAATACTAGTGCCGGCGAGCAGGATCAGGACAAACAGAAAGCGCATTCACATCACCACAGAATATCGTGACCTTGCCAATAGCGCCCCGACGGTCAAAAGGCGATGGCCAGTTGCCGCAGCCATTCAGGAGGTGGATCAGGGATAGGGGAGCAACTCGGTTGGCGGCGTGGCCCCGCAACGATGCAGACAAGGTTCTACCTATGCGCTCAAAAGCCATTGCTAAAATGATCGGCACTCCCCTATGAAATGAACGTGCGCCCCTGAATTGCGCCACGCGGCTCATTCTTGGCGCTCCTCGCTGCCAAGTTTTGATTCTGCCTTGCGAACAGCTTGCCGCGTCCGATTGCATATTTTCCAGTGGCCGCCTCAATACGCTGATTCGCAATGAGGATCCCCCCTTGGACACCCATGGCTCGGCCTCGCGCGGCCTCGGCCGACCTCATGGTTAACCATTCGCAAACAGATATGATTAAGGAATTGCTAATTTAGTTGACTATGATTTCCACAGGTATATTTTCGATGTGTTGGGATGTGCAATTTGGGCGAGCAATCGACGGTGATGGCACGAGGCGTGTGATCGCGGTTTCGGGGCGCAGAAAATGCTGAACGGCAACGCTTCAGTCGTGTCGTAGCATCAGTTCCGTGAACCCAAAGAACAATTGACGCACATCAGTGATGGCGATTCCGCGGCTGCGGAGGTTTGCCACGTTCTCAAGGACGTGGCCGGGCAATGCTTTGTCCCGGCCCGGCGGTAGCGTGTGCGGTGCGTGCGAGGTAAGTATGGGTAAGCTTGTCAAGGTTCTGAATCTGGAATCCGGCAGTCAAAGGGGCGCCACACAAAGCCGAAGCCGCGCCCTGGTCGCCGGAGGTGCGGGGTTCTTGGGATCGCATCTGTGCGAACGTCTCTTGCGGGACGGATACGAGGTTGTCGCACTCGACAATTTCCACACCGGCAAGAGATACAATCTCAATGCCCTTCTGCGTAATCCGAGATTCACGTGCATCGAGCACGATATCGTCGATGCACTGCCTTCAGGCCTTCAGTGCGATGAGATCTACAATCTCGCTTGCCCAGCCTCTCCGCCGCACTACCAGGCAGACCCGATCCATACCTTCAAGACAAGCGTGCTTGGTTCGCTGAACCTCCTGGAACTCGCGCGACAGAACAAGGCCAAGATATTCCAGGCCTCCACGTCCGAAGTCTATGGCGACCCCTTCGTGCACCCACAGCCCGAGAGCTACTTCGGCAACGTCAATACGCACGGACCGCGGTCCTGCTATGATGAGGGCAAGCGCTCGGCCGAAACGCTGTTCTTCGACTATTCGAGAACCTATGGCCTCGATATCCGCGTTGCCCGTATTTTCAACACCTACGGCCGCCACATGCAGCCCGATGACGGGCGCGTGGTTTCGAACTTCATCGTCCAGGCGTTGCGCGGCAAGGACCTGACCGTCTATGGCAGTGGCCTGCAGACGCGCTCCTTCTGCTATGCCGACGACCTGATCGAGGGCTTTATCCGGCTGATGAACGCGCCGAGCGCGCCCGCGCACCCGGTCAACCTTGGCAACCCTGCCGAGTTCACCATCATGGAACTGGCGACGCTGGTCGTCGATTACACCAACGCCCGATCGAAGATCGTGCATCGGCCGCTGCCGGTCGACGATCCCAGACAGCGCAGGCCGGACATCTCCTTTGCCAGGGCCAATCTCGGTTGGGAGCCCAAGATCAGCTTGAGCCAGGGGCTCGCGCGTACCGTCGAGTATTTTGACGCCCTGCTCTACGGAAGTCACATGGCCAAAGGAGCAGCGGCTTCATGACCCGTGCGGCAATCCTGGTGACGGGTGGGGCCGGCTTCATCGGCAGCCACACCTGCAAGCTGCTGGCCGCGGCCGGTTATGTGCCGGTGGTCTTCGACAATCTGAGCCGCGGCAACGCGAAGTCCGTTGCCTGGGGTCCGCTTGTTGTCGGCGATATCCGGGATCGGGATGCACTGCGGGGGGCGATGGAAACGTACCGGCCGACAGCAGTGATCCACTTTGCGGCGCTGGCCTATGTCGGCGAGTCCGTTCACGAGCCGGCCGAATACTATTCGACCAATGTAACAGGCACCATCGCGGTGCTCGATGCGGCGCGCGCGTGTTCCATCGAGAACATCATCTTCTCCAGCAGTTGCGCAACCTACGGCGTGCCGGAAGCGTTGCCCGTTCGCGAGACCTCCTCGCAAAATCCGATCAGCCCTTACGGGCGCACCAAGCTGATGGGCGAACAGATCATCGGCGACTATGCGTCAGCATACGGAATGAAATTCGCGGTCCTGCGCTATTTCAACGCTTGCGGCGCCGATCCCGACGGCGAACTTGGGGAATGGCATTCGCCAGAGACGCATCTGGTTCCCAGAGTGCTCATGGCCGCATCAGGTATCATCGACGAGATCGAGGTTTTCGGCACGGATTACGACACGTCGGACGGCACCTGCGTACGCGACTATATCCATGTCAGCGATCTGGCCCGCGCCCATCTGAAAGCCCTCATGCATCTCGAGCGCGGTGGACAAAACCTGGCGGTCAACCTCGGCACCGGGCGGGGCGTGTCCATCAAGGAGATTGTCCAGGCGGTCAGCCGAATGACGTCAAGATCGGTTCCAGCCGTCTTCAGGAGCAGGCGCCCGGGAGATCCGGCAGAGCTCTACGCCGATCCGGGAAGCGCACGCGAACAGCTTGGCTTCGTGCCGGAGCTTTCCGACATCGACACGATCGTCAGGACGGCTGCCCCGTTTTTTGGGCTGAAGACGAAACCGATGAAACTGCCGCCAACCGAGGCGGCAGCATCCATCGCCGCCCGACAGATCAGAGATAACGGGGCCGGCAGCTCGCGCGCTGGCCAAATCCGCTAGGGCTGCAGATAAAGGGCGAACCGCCCAGGACCGGGCCGCCATCGCCCGGATTGAAAGAGACTTTCACCGGCGCCGGCGTGCGGACTGTGATCCGCTGCGGCGATGCAAAGGCGTAATCTCTTTCAGTCGTGCGCACTGTGCTGATCATCTGGATCGTCGGCTCGGCTCTGAGCGAACGCACGAAGAATCCAGGCTGGACCGCGGGCTGGCTGCCGACCGCGTGGACCACGGGCTTGATGAGGACCGAATTGGTTTCGGTCGCATCCATACCCTGACAACCTGCAACCATAAAGCTCATCGCTACAGCGGCAACAATAGATCGTATTTTTTTGCTTGAGCGAAATCCGCCCATTGCGGAATTGTCCATCATGTGTCCCTTGCTATCAAGTATAAGCCAAGAGCGTGGCGCGACATACTATGCCTTCGCCGCTTGCACGCCGCATGAGCAACCACTCGCACATCACGCAGAAACATTAGACATCACTAATTATTAATTTTAATCAAAACCGTATGGTAGGCTCGTCGTCTCGTCGTTCTGTCAGATAAAAATGCGATTAAATGCGATCAATCGGAGATCGGCGCCGGCGGTTCCAACCGAACCGCTTGATGCTTCAGCATAATCGATTCGTCAGCTCCTTGACAGTCGCCCGGCAAGAGCTGCCTGCTCTCAAAACACGACGGATTTCGGTGGTTGTTCAAGACGGGTCCCACGGGATTCGCCAGGTCGTGTCCCAGCGCGCGGCTGAAATACGGCCTAACTCTTGGGATCGACCAGCTTTCGGGTCGCTTCGAACTGAGCGCCTTTTGTGTTGCCCACTTCGAATTTCCGGTATTCGTCGGAAACATCCTTGGGAGATCCCTTGAAACCGTACCATTCCCCATCCGGATCCTTGCGTTTCTCGATGTTCCCGTTCTGAATCCGGTGGCTGTAGCAGGTGCGATTTTGCTTGCCGGTGTAGCCCTTCGACCGCCAGGCGAGCTCCATGCACATCTTGCCGTCCTTGGTAACCAGCCATCTGCCCGCCGCGAAAGACGCCGTGTCCGGCCCGGACGTCCAGGCATCGAGGCGTCGATTGCCCTGTGCGAAATAGGCCGCTCCATTTTTCCACACCCATGTGCGGTCGGCGTAAAGAAGCGACAGCTCGTAGGCAGTTGGAACAGTGGCGGCAACCGCTTCCGCAGGCCCACTGTCTTTGGCGGCAGCCGCGTGCGCCGTTCCCGCAAGCGCCGTCTGGCCGCAGAGAGCCAGGAGGAACACAAGTCGCGTGCAACTTGCTGACCGACGGCGTTGCCGACAGCTGTCATCAAGCGGCGGCAATCTGGTCCGACTTGTCGGTGTAATCGGCGTTCGCATGCCTGTTTGGCCCAAGGTAGCACTATCAGCGCTCTGACAGCCGTGCGAACTATAACAGTCGCGAGAACGGTGATGTCAACCTTCCGAAGCGGATGAACAACAACTATTCGAGATGCGGGCACAGGCTGCAATCGTCAAAATTAAGAATTGCGTCGTATATTCCTCCACCTCTGACAATCGCGCCCAAAAGCAACATCCGCAGACGTCAGGAGGACGCGGCTTCAAATGACGGACGACCCGGAGTTGAACCAGACCGAAGGTCAGCAAAGCCAGCCGCAGTCGACCAACCGGCATATGGCTGCTAGCAACCACCTGAGCCCCAACGCGGCGATCTTGCTGGGGATCCTGTTCATTGCGGTCGTGTTCAGGTTCCACAACATCACCTTGCCTCTCGTCGATGCCTTCAGCTGGCGCGAAACAAGCACGGCCATGATGGCCGACAATTTCCAGCAGCGTAGCTGGAACATCTTCTTTCCGGAGGTCAGCTGGACCGGGCCCGGGCCGAGTTATCAGGGCCGCGAGTTCCAGATCGTCAGCTATCTGACCGCCCTGCTCTACCAGATCTTCGGCTGGCACGACTGGTTCGGCCGCATGGTTGCAGCCTTCTTTGGCCTGGTGACGGTGTTTTCGCTGCACAGACTAACGGCGCTATGCTGGGACGAGACCCACGCCCACGCCGCGGCGCTTGCCTACGCGCTGATGCCGGCGGCGATCATGATCGACAGCTCGTTTCTTCCCGATCCCTCGATGCTGGCCCTGGTGACGCTCGGCGTCTGGCTGTTCGCGAAATACTGGGCCGGCGGCGGCGGCTGGCTCTTGCCGCTCGCCACGGCCAGCTTCTCGCTCGGCGCACTGTCGAAGCCGCCGGGCCTCGCAGCCGGCGCCGTCATCTTCTACCTGATGGTCTGCTGGATGCTGGAGAAGAAGCGAAAGCAGGCGGCCAAAGTCTTGCTGTCTGGGCTTTTGAGCCTGGCCATCATCGGTGCCTATTTCAGCTGGGCCATCTATCTCGGTCGCAGCTATCCGCCGTTTCATGTCGCGGGCAGCGGCTATATCTGGGATTCCGGTTTCTGGGCATTCTTCAGGAACAGCTTCTACTTCAAATCCGTATGGAACACCTCTGTCTGGTGGTTCTACGGCTATCCGTTCATGGTGCTGATCGCGGTCGGCTTCTGGCTGCCACCCAGACCCGTCGGGGACCCAAAGCAACGCACTCTTTCTGCCATCCCCTATGTCTGGCTGGCTGCGGCCATGGTCGTCTATCTGGCGGCGGCGCGCGAGATCACCAGCAATCCCTGGAATTATCACATCTTCCATGTACCGTTCGCGATGTTCTGCGGCCGCGGTGCGTTTCTCCTGGCAACGCTTGCATCGGGAGCCGTTCTGTCGCCGGCGGTCGTGTTGCGCGCGATCTGCATCGCTGCCGTCACGCTCGTCTGGTCGACTTTTCCCCTTGTCAGGACAATGAAGACGCCGATCGCCATGAACGGCAAGCTGCTTGGCGACGAACTGGCGCGGTTGGCGCAACCGGGCGACCTCGTTGTCGCCATCGCGCCCGAGGTCGGCGATCCCGTCGCCGTGTATTACAGCAGGGCGCGCGGTTGGGTGTTCCCGCCTGGCGGCGGCGATGTCGAATGGTCGAACTTCGTCGCGGACGACGCCACCGCGATCGCGCAGCTCGAGACGTTGCGCGCGCAAGGCGCGGACCTGTTTGGCGTCGCCAAGAACGCGGCCGACAAGAAGGACCGACTGTTCGTTGAGCATCATGACGGGGTCATCGACTATCTGGACAAGACCGGAACCAAGCTTGTGGATTCGGACGATTTGCTGGTCTATAGGATCAGCCGTCCGTGAGAACCGCGACGGGCTGGGGCTGTGGGCTTTGGACAGGATACTGCCCCAACGGTTCAGCGGCCCCCCATTCGCCTGCCGAAGGCCGGCAAGGCGGTGGCCCAGGCGAACCGATCCCGGATGGCGCTAGGGATATTCGGACACCACGGATGCTGCCACTTGAACTCGACGGTGGAAACCGGCGGAGAATTGGTTGAAAAGAGCAATCTCGATAATCGTGACGCTGGCTCTCCTAGCCTGGCTCGCCAGCGACTCGCGCTGGCGGATGGTCGGCGACGCCTTCGCCCGTATCACGCCCGGCGTATTCGCGGTGGCGACGGTCGCGTTTTTCGTCACCTATGTCTTGCGTGCACTGCGTGTCTGCGATGAGTTCCGCGACGAGGTGCATGGCCGCTTCGGCGCCTGTCTGCGCGTCATTCTGATCCACAACGCGATGATCAACGTCGTACCCTTCCGCGGCGGCGAGACGGCCTTTCCCCTGCTCCTGCGCCAGGTCTTCGGCATACCGATCATGCGCGCGAGCGCCTCGCTGCTGTGGTTCAGGCTGCAGGACGCCTTCGTCGTCGGCGTGCTGGCTCTGGCGGTGTGGCCGGGCCTGCATCCGGCGATAAGGGTCGCTGGCGTGGTCGTCTTGATCGCCGCCGCCTGGTACCTGCCGCGCTGGGCGCGCGCGCCGCATGACTGGGCCGAGCGCAGCAGGGTCGTCGCGAAGCTCGGCCTGCTGCGCGATACCTTCACCGAGGCGACCGGGCGCTCGCGCTACGGGTGGTGGTGGACGATCGCCAACTGGTCGCTGAAGCTCGCAGTACAGGGATGGCTGTTGGCAATGCTGCTGGGAACATCCTTTTCAACCGCTTTTCCGGGCGTCGTCGGGGCCGAAGGCGCCGCCATACTGCCAGTGCAAGGCGTCGCCGGTTTCGGCACCTATGAAGCGGGAGCGGCGGCGGCGCTGCTCACGTCCGGAATCACGATGAAGAATGGCCTGCAGGCGGCGCTGGCGCTGCACCTGTTCATCTTCTGCTCGGCTGTCGTCACTGGAGCGATCGCCTGGTTGTTTCCCTCGAAATCGACGCTGCCGGGGAACCCGGCTGTCGGACCTGCAAGGAAGCCATCCCAATGAACGTATTGCCCATCCCTGCTTCGGGACTGCCTGACGGCGCGGTGATGCCGAACCATACGCTGTCCATCGTCGTGCCCATGTACAACGAGGCCGAAAACGTCGAGCCGCTGCTGGCACGGATTCACCAGGCGATGGAACGCTACGACCAGCCGTGGGAAGTCGTGCTGGTCGATGACGGCAGCACCGACGCGACGGTGAGCGAGATCAGGCGCCTGGCGGCGCATTACGGCCCGCATGTGCAAGCGGTCGAGCTGGTGCGCAACTACAAGCAGACCGCCGCGATGCAAGCCGGCATCGACGCGGCGCGCGGCGACGTCATCGCCACGATCGACGGCGACCTGCAAAACGATCCCTACGACATCCCACGCCTGGTCTACCGCCTGCTGAGCGAGGATCTCGACCTGGTGGTCGGCTGGCGCAAGGACCGCCAAGAAGGGTTTTTCATGCGCCGGCTGCCCTCGCGCATCGCCAACGCACTGATCGCGCGCGTCACCGGCGTGCGCCTTAAGGACTATGGCTGCAGCCTCAAGGTCTATCGCGGCAACGTCATCCGCAGCGTCAAGCTCTATGGTGAGATGCACCGCTTCATCCCGGCATGGCTGGCCACGGTGACGACCCCGAGACGCATCGCGCAGGAGGTGGTGACACATCATGCCCGCATCCACGGCCAGTCCAAATACGGCATTTCGCGCACCTTCAGGGTCGTGCTCGATCTGGTGTTCATGTATTTCTTCATGCGCTATCGCACACGGCCCGGGCATTTCTTCGGCGGCATCGGCATCGTGCTTGGCGCGCTGGGCTCGCTGATCCTTGCCTATCTGCTTTGCCTGAAGCTGCTTTTCGCCGAAGACATCGGAACACGCCCGATGCTGTTCACCGGCTTCTTCCTGCTCATCGCCGGGGTGCAGATGGTGACGTCGGGCGTGCTGGCGGAAATGCTGGCACGTGTCTATCACGAGGCGAACGGAGCATCGGCCTATGTCGCGCGGCCGCGGCCGGCATCCGGTGACAATGACAGTTGGCGTCGTCCCGGGCGGCCATCGTGACCTGACCGGGACGTCATGGGAGTTTTGCACCCGTAGGGTTGACCGGAGCAGAGGGCTTCATCGGCAGCGCGCTAGAGAGAAATTTCGGTTTCAGGCCGACGGCGCCGATTGAGGAAGAAGCTCGTCGACTCGTATCGCCAGGAATGGCGTTCGGAGGGCAAGAGGTAAGGCGCAATGCCTGCGCCAAGCTCTCACCCTCCGCTCTCGCCCCCCGGCGAAGACCGAGGCGGCGGACTCTTCAGTACAATCCCGCCGCCACTTTTGATCTGATGTTCTAATTTAGTAACGCGAACGGCAACTGGCGCGTTGCCCGAAGCCGCTCGGGCCACATATCCAGGGTGAATGACCCAGCAACGGGCCGCCATTGCCCAGCCGGTAGGAGACCTTCACCGGCGCCGGCTTGCCGACACGTTGCGGTCGCACGAAGGCCGCATAGGCCTCCTCCCTCGTGCGCGTCACGCTGGTCATCTGTGTGAGCGGTTTGCGGTTGATCAGATGCAGCCGCTTCCTCTTGACGTAATGCACCCTCTTGCCGAGCGTATGAACCGCGGGCTTGTTGCCGATCGAGCTGGTCTTGGTCGCGTCCATGCTCTGGCAACCTGACAGTATCGAGATCAATGCAACGGCGGCAAATGCACAGGCATATTTCTTACCCATCCTTGCCCCTCTTTTCATAAAATTGTTCATCGCCATCCCCTGCCACGAATATAAGTCGCTGGAGCGCGGAGATCTATTTGCTGTTGTTGGCTTTCCGCGCCACGTGAGCAGCCTGTCGCCACTCACATCATGGATTTAATATTAGGGGAGACTTATTAAAGATCATGCAAACGACATGATGAACTAGGCCTTTCGGCACTCGATCGAATATAACTAAAATTTGATGCTTTTTGGGCTCGTGCCCGCAGCCGTTCCCAGGGTGCCGGCCGGTTATGAAGGTCCGCTATCGAGACCGATGCGGTTCAGGAGAACTCGTTGTGCGCGGACGCTTCCCGGCGCTCAGCGCCGCGTTTCCCAACCTGGATCGAAGTAGAAATTGCGGGCACCGATGTTGCCCTGGCCGGCACCGGAAACCACATAGGCGATGCGGACGATGCGCAAGCCGCCGGCGCCCTGCTGCAGCCCGTAGACGCCTTCCATGCCACGATCGTAGAAGCCTGCGGCCGGCACGATCAGCGCCAGCACGGCAAGCGACGCCTGAAAGGCGACTTTCGCGGCATTGGCGCGCAACGGAATCCTGTTTTCGATGACGTGCCTTACCACAATGACGAGCACCAGAAGCCCGTAGAGGAAGGCATTGAAGGCGGCGAACCAGTAGAAGCCGGTGGCATCGAAGGGGTGCTCAACGAGCAGGACTGGCAGTGCAGCGCCGATCGCCAGAGCCACATAGGGAGCGAGGGCGCGGGCCGGCAGAAGGTGCTTGGGGCCACTGCCCTTGGGCGTGACGCGGAAATCGACGAACGATTTGGTCAGATAGTCGCGGATCGACGACAGCGTACCGGCGAGCACCCAGGGCCAACGCGCGAAGAAAAGGAACAGCGTGCCTTCCCAGCTGATTGTCTTGGCCGTCATCGGGCGCGAAAGGCCGAACGCCTTCAGCATCATCACCAGGCCAACCAGCGCGACCGCGTTCGGCAGATAATAGAACAGAAAGTCGAGATACATGACATTGGCGAAGTTGCGCCCGGTCGACAGCGCATAGATCGGCATGATGTACATCAGCAACGCAAAGACGGCGAACAGCGGATACCAGAGCTGGCAAAAGAGGAACTGGAATCTCAGCCTCGGCGACAGCTTGGGAAGGTAGCTCGGCGAATATTCGAGCAGGATCGTCATCAGGCTGCGCGACCACTGGAATTCCTGGGTGATGAGATCGGCGAAGGTCTGCGGGCCATCGCCATGGGCGATGGCGTCGAGCGCATGCACGCCGCGCCATCCGGCCGCGTTGATCAGCATAGAGGTAGAATGATCCTCCGCCAGTTCCGGACCGAGACCGCCTGCCTGCTTCAGCGCCTTGGTCCGCACGGCATAGTGCGAGCCGATGCAGAGCGGAGCTCCACCCCCCGTATGGCCGGACTGCAGGGGCCCGTGAAACATCCCTTCCGGAAACAGCCTGCCGCGCGCCGCCCAGCTCTCGGCAGCATTGTTGTCGCAAATGCTCGGCGCCGAGACATAGCCAACCGAGGGGTCGGCGAAGGGTAACAGGATCTCCCTCAGATAGGTTGGCGTCGGCACATGGTCGGCATCCATCTGAGCAACGAAATCATAGCGTTCATAGCCATAGTGATCGTAGAAAAACGCCAGGTTCCCCTCTTTGCAGCGCGTCCGGCGTGGCCAGACCTTGCGATGATAATCTTCCCTGCCGCGTCGCGTCGAAATCATGACGTTGTGAGCATCGCACCAGGCGATCGTCTCGTTTGATGGGTCCTCGTCGGCCAGCCAGGTATCGTGCGGATAATCCTGCGCCAGCATCGCTTCCAGCGTGCGCGCAACGACGGCAAACGGTTCGGACGGGGCCTTGGTGACCACCATCGCGACCCGCGAACGCTTCGGGATCGTGTGAAGCTTGGACGGTTTTTTCGACGCATGCACGTTCAAGAGAAAGTACAACGGCATGAGCGTGAGCCACACCAGAATGAGTGTGGCGAATGTGTACGGCCCGAGATGTTCGACATGCTCCGGCTTCAGCCACCAGATCCAGAAAAACCCGAGTGTGCAGAACCAGAAAGCCAGCGCCAGTCTCAGGATCCATTGCTGAGCGGCCGACAGCACGGGCACCAGAAAAGGCCCCTTCTGTGCAGTGACGGCCAGAGCCGCCTCAGATCGATGCGCCCGTCTGTTCGTACGACCGGCGACGCCTGCATGCACGGAAATACTCATACACTCACTCGCGCCACCTTGGGCTTTCGCCGACAGATGGCTGAAAGCTCTCAATCCCGGCGATAGAATCAGCTTGCTCTTTCTTAGAGTCAACTAAATTAATGGTTGCTTAACTATGATTGTTGAGATCTGGTTAACCTAACGCCTTGAATCGGGCCGAATAACTTCCACCGGCTAGCCCGTGGCGGTGAGGCGGAAATTCTTCGGCGTTGGAAATTCGCTGACGGGGGCTGAAGCTGTTCGGGGGGATCCGGCCCGAGTGCAGCGTTAACCATGTTTGCGAGCAACAAGGTTAAGCAAGCGTTAATTGTGCTTGACTCTTGGCCGAGACCGGCTCTTAAATTAGCTAGGGATGATATATCGGGTTATTGACGCGAATTTGTGTATCGCGGCGAATTTCTCTCGATCGCCTTCTGTGTAGGGCCTTGAGAGATAACTTTTGGGTGGCTCTGTGCCGAGGTTTGCACATCTGCCAATGGTCGCTCCGAAATCCCGCAGATTCTGCCAATAGAGCCGATCGGTTTTTGGGTAGTCGTGTCGATCAATCATCGATGCGCACGGGCGAAGCCTCAACTTCCGCAAGAGGTTGGGGCCATGGGAGATCAATATGAAACACTCCGCAGCAAAAGCAGTTGCAATCGCGTTGACATTGGGCGGAAGCGCCGCTTTCCCCACTGCAGGAGGCGCTGGCTCCGTGGCTCCGACGGACCCCGTCCAGACGAGCAGTGCCGCCTCGGCGTTCGGATCCTATGATCCCTACGGGGACTTCAGCGCCGACAAGAGTGCCAGCATCGAAGAGCTGTTCCTGCCTTGGGAAGACGTCGACCTGGCAACGCTGCCACTGGCCGACGCCTACGCGCTGCAACGCGGCCGTTCGCTGCTGATCACGGTTGAGCCGTGGACCTGGTCGAAGGACTGGCGCATCACCCCACCCGAATTGCGCGACGGCATATTGAGCGGCAAATATGACGCCAACATGCAGGCAATCTGTGGTCTGGTGGGCCAGATGAAGAGCCCGGTGACCATTCGCTGGGCGCAGGAAATGGAAGACAAGAATGGTCGCTTCACCTGGGCCAACTGGGCTCCCAAGGACTGGATCTCCGCCTACAAGCGCGAAGTCGATATTTGCCGCAAGGCTGCCCCCGCCGCCAAGTACATGTGGTCACCCAAAGGCGAAGAGGGTCTGGAAAAATACTACCCTGGCGACGACTACGTCGATGTCATCGGCCTGTCTGTATTCGGTCTGCAGAAAAAGGATAATGACGAGGCCGGTCGAGACCGTACCTTCGCCGAGATGCTGAAGCCTGGGTATGACCGCGTTGCGGGTTTCAACAAGCCGATCGTGGTGGCGGAGCTCGGCTATGTCGGAAAGCAGGACTATGTGTCGAAGTGGCAAGACGATAGCCGCAAGTCCTATGCGGAGTTCCCGGCGCTGACCTCGGTCGTCTACTTCAACCAGAAGGAAGTATGGCCGTGGCTGGGTGGCTATGGTCTGCCCGACTGGAGGGTGACCCAGCACGTCCTGCCGTAGACGCATCGTAGCTGATCCATCCCGACGCGATCGGGTTGGATCTCCAATCTCCTTGTTTGTTCGTGACCCATCCCAAACCAGCGGTGCGGGATGATGGTCGAGGTGTGGCGCAAATCAGTCTGTGGAGTAGTTTCGTGAAACGAGTAGTGGGGAATTGTCTCGGAGCGGCATTCGCCTGCTCCGTTCTTGTTCTTGCCTTCCAAGTCCCTGCGACAGCCAAGACGGCGACGAAAATCGCCGAGCAGGCGCAAGAGGCCACGGTGGTTCCTGACGAAGGCGTCTACCGGATCTATCAGAACCATTCGTGGCTGTGGGGCAAGAAGGGCGCCGGGTTCTTTGCGGTCAAGCAGAGACAGTTCGACGCCTGGACCCACGACAAAGGCAGGTCGGGCTATGGCAACGGCATGTGGTTCATTCCCGGCGGCGGCAAGCTCTGCTACCGCGCGCAATGGCACGGCTCCTGGGGTGTGAAGGGCTCGATGACCTGCTTCGAGCATCGTCAGGTGGGCAAGGTTATCTACAAGCGTAAATCACCTGATGGCGAATGGTACGTTTTCAAGAGCTCGCATCGCAACCGGTCGGACGAGTCGATGAAATTGAAATATGGCGACTACGTCACAAGGAAAATGAACCGGATCAAGGCAAAGCAGTAGATAAAGCAGTAGATACTTGTCTTCTGCGACAAGCCACTGGCCTAAAGCGGGTCGACTGAACGGTTCAGGCGACCTGCTTCAGACTTTTTGCTTTTATAATTCCGTTCGCCCAAAACCGAGATCACTTTTGGGCGGACATGCCTTAATTTAGGCCTTGCGCTCCCAACGGCGGTCTGGCGTCTGCTGCCAGTAAGTTACGGCATGGCCGGCGTCCTTCATCACTTTCCAGTGTCCCCGCGCCGCCTCGACCTGGGCGGCGTCGTGGCCGTCGAACAGGAACACGGCACGCTCGTAGCCGCCAAGGTCAGGCGGCACAGCGCCGTCAACGAGGAACCTTATCTTGGCCTGGTTGGGATTGCCGTCGCCGGTGGTCAACAGGATCGGCTGTTCGCCGGGATGAGCCTCACGATCGGTTGCGTGCGCGAGGAACGAATCGTCGCGGAAGGTCCAAAGATGCTGGTCGAGCGAATCGCGGCGTTCCTCGGTGCCGGTCTGCACCACGGCGCGCCAGCCACGGTCGACGCTGCGCTCCAGGAGGCCTGGCAGTGCATCCTCCAGCGTCGATTCGGTCAGGTGGTAGAACAGGACGTCGGCCATCGCTTCAGTCTATAGTGATTGAATCCGCTCACTGCTCATAATTGTCGCGCACCAGCCGGTCGAGCAGCCTGACGCCGAAACCCGAACCCCAGGATTGGTTGATCTCGTTCGACGGCGAGCCCATCGCGGTGCCGGCAATGTCGAGATGCGCCCAAGGCGTGTCCTTGACGAAGCGCTGCAGGAATTGCGCGGCGATAATGGCGCCGCCATAGCGGCCGCCGATGTTCTTCATGTCGGCGTTCTTGGAATCGATCAGCTTGTCGTATTCGGCGCCGAGCGGCATGCGCCACAGCCGCTCCTGCGTTGCCTGCCCCGCCGCCGTCAGCCTTTCGGACAGTTCGTCATTGTTGGAAAACAGGCCGGCATAGTGCTGGCCGAGCGCGACCATGACGGCGCCGGTCAGCGTCGCCAGATTGACCATGAATTTCGGCTGGAAGCGGTCGTTGCAGTACCATAGCGCATCGGCCAGCACGAGGCGGCCTTCCGCGTCGGTGTTGAGCACCTCGATGGTCTGGCCCGACATCGAGGTGACGATGTCACCGGGGCGCTGGGCGTGGCCGTCGACGGCGTTTTCGACCAGGCCGATGACGCCGACGACGTTGGCCTTCGCCTTGCGCGCGGCCAGCGCATGCATCAGGCCAGTCACTGCAGCGGCACCCCCCATGTCGCCCTTCATGTCCTCCATGCCGGACGCCGGCTTCATCGAATTGCCGCCGGTGTCAAAGGTGACGCCCTTGCCGACGAAGGCAACCGGGCTGTCCTTTGGCTTGCCGCCGTTCCACTGCATGATCGCCATGCGGGCGCCGCGCGGCGAGCCTTGCGCGACACCGAGCAGCGAGCCCATGCCGAGCTTCTTCATCTCCTTCTCGGCCAAGATCTCGACCTTGACGCCGAGCGCCTCGAGTTCCTTGGCGCGGGCGGCGAACTCGACCGGCCCGAGCACGTTTGCCGGTTCGTTGACCAGGTCGCGCGCCAGAAGGACGCCGTCGATCACCGCCTCGGCGTCGGTGAAGGCTTTTTTCGCCGCGGCCGGATCTGCCGTGTGGATGGTCACCTTGACCGGCTTTTTCGGCTCTGCCTTGCCGTCGTCCTTGTCCTTCCTGGTCTTGTACTTGTCGAAGGAATAGCTGCGCAAAAGAATGCCCGCTGCAAGGCTCGCCGCATCCTTGCCGCTTGGCGACGCGCCGACGAGATCGAGCACCACCACCACCTCGGTCGCCTTGCGCAGCGACGCGGCAATGGTGCCGCCAAGCTTCAGCCACGCATAGTCGTCGAGCCCCGACACCTTGCCTGCGCCTATCGCCACCAGCCTGTCGAGCGACGCGCCCTGCGGCGCCAGAACTTCCACCGTGCCGGCGAACTTGCCCGTAAACTCGGCCACCGGAAAGGCCCGCTCCAGCGTCTTGCCGGGATCGCAAGCCTTGGCGGCGTCGCTCAGGCCACCCTCATCCGCCAACAGCACGAAGACTGTGCCCTTCTTGTTCGCCGCGGTCTGGGGTGCGGAAAATTTGGCGAAGGCGATCGACGGTCTTGGATTCATCATGTCCTGCTTTCAGAGAATGCGCAGCTTTTGGGGAAGCGGTTCGAAACGATGCGCGACATTTGGTCGTTTTCCGGCATTTGGCAAGACTTTGCCAAATTCACACCCCATATCACCAATGGAATCGATGGTGATTCTTCGCGGCACGGCCCCGCTTTTTGCCGCAACCTATTGTTAACCATCGATGTTCTCCCTTTCTTATCCATTCCCGCCGACACTCCGGCCCGCCGGGGCGGGTGACTTGGAACGGGAACCGGATCGACCATCTGTTGGAGCCAGTTGTGCAGGCGCTGCCGGACAGCTACCCTTGTGCGGTGGCATGATGCCGTTCGAGAAAATCGAGAAAAGCCTTCATGAAGGTCGTTGAACGCTACATCATGCGCCGCGCTTTCGTGGTTTTCTTGGCCGCGCTTGTCTGGACGCTGGCCATCGTGTGGACGACGCAGGTGCTGGCAAAGATCGACCTGGTCACCGACAGCGGCCAGTCGGCGCTGACCTTCTTCGAAGTCGCTGCCCTCATTCTTCCGTCCATCATCCCGATCGTGGTGCCGTTTGCGCTGGTGGTGGCGGTCGCACAGACACTCAGTGCCATGAATTCGGATTCGGAACTCGCCGTCGTCAACGCTGCGGGCGCCTCGCGCTGGACGATCGTGCGGCCGATCATGCTTTTGGCGCTGGTAGCCGCCGTCTTTTCCTTTGCCGTCGACAACGGCATCGACCCCTATGCTCGGCAGAAGAACCGGGCCCTGGTGGCGTCGTCACGCGCGGATCTGTTGTCGCTGATCATCCAGGAAGGCACCTTCCGCAAGATCGAGGACGGGCTGTTCCTGCAGATCGGCGAGCGGCTTCCAGACAATCGGCTGGGCGGCATTTTCGTCGCCGATTCGCGCGAAGAAGGCGTCAACCTCGTCTACTACGCCAAGACCGGCAGCATCGTCGAACGCGGCGGCGAAAAGGTGCTGATGATGAATGACGGCGTCATCCATCGCAAAACGCTGACCGGCGATCTCTCCGTCATCCGCTTCACCTCCTATGCCTTCGACATGTCGGCCTTCATGGCGGCGGCTTCGGCGGTGACGCTCCTGCCGAAGGACCAGACGACCCAGTACCTGCTCAACCCGAGTGCCAACGACAAAAATTATCAGCAGAACCCCTACGAATACCAGGCCGAGGTCAACCAGCGGTTTTCGGAATGGACGTATTCCATGGTCTTCGCGCTCATCGCGCTGGCGGTCGCCGGAGACGCGCGCTCGCATCGTGAGGCGCGCGTCAATCCGCTGATCACGGCCATCGGGATATCGCTGTTCGTGCGTTGGCTGGGCTTTTTTGCCGCCAGCAAGGCCGATGAGATCCCGCAATATGCCTATATGGTGTATGGCGTACCGATCGCGGCTTCCGCGGTGGCGATCTGGTTCATCGTCTCCAACCGGACCATGGAACTGCCGGTGGCCTGGGCTGACTGGATGACAAACTTCGCCACGCGCACCGGTGACAGCTGGAACGCTCTCAAACTGCGTTTGTCCAGACGCGGCACTTCAGGGCAAGGGGTCAGCTGATGGGCTGGACGCTGGGCCGCTATTTCTTCTTCCGCTATGTGACGATCACCATCTGGTTCTTCATCGGCCTCCTGGCACTGGTGTTCCTGATCGATTTCACCGAACTCTCCGGCCGCACCACCGGCCTGCCCGGCTTCACCTACGGAACGGCAGTGGCCATTTCGGGGCTCCGAATGCCGATGATCATGCTGCAGACGGTGCCGTTTGTCGGTCTGTTCTCGGCGATGGCGACGCTGGTGTCGCTTAACCGGCGCTACGAACTGGTCATCGCGCGTTCCGCCGGCGTTTCCGCCTGGCAGTTCCTGTTGCCATGCTGCATCGGAGCCTTGCTGTTCGGCGTCTTGTCGGTTGGCGTCATCAATCCGCTCGCCGCGCACGCATTCTCCTGGTCCGAGCAGATCGAAACCCAGTTGCGTTCCGGCAAATCGAATACGGTTTCGGCCGATGCCGCACCCTGGATTCGGCAGAAAACCAGTTCGGGGGACACCATCATCGGTGCGCGAGCCATCCTGAACCAGGGCCTGGAGATGGCCGATGTCGTCTTTTTCATTCTCGACCCGCAAGGCAACATCGTCGAGCGCAAGGACGCTGCGCGCGCCCTCCTGCGCGACGGCTATTGGGAATTGCAGAACGTCAAGACGCTCCAGAACGGCACGATCCAGGCATCGGCAAGCGATCGCGTGCCGACCAATCTGAAGCCCGAATTCGTGCAAGAGCGACTGGCGCGCCCCGAAACCATCCCTTTCTATGACCTGCCTGGAAAGATCGAGGTTGCCCGCTCCTTCGGCCTCAAGGCAAATGCCTTTGCCATGCAGTTTGATTCGCTGGTGGCGTTGCCGTTCCTTCTCGTCGCCATGACGCTGATTGCGGCAACGGTTTCAATGCAATTTGCTAGGATGGGGCAATCGGCAACGATGATTCTGGGTGGCATCGTCGCCGGCTTTCTGCTTTATGTCGTTTCGGTGCTGGTGAAGGCATTCGGCGTGGCGGGATTTGTGCCGACTGTCGTAGCCGCATGGGTGCCAGTCGTAGTGGCTATGTTCTTCGGGGTGACTTTCCTGCTATACAAGGAAGACGGCTAGTGAGGGAGGCGTTTTTGCCCAGCAACAGGCAGGCCCGTTTGGCGCGCCTCTATGCGGCGACCGCCTTGGCGTGCGTGCTTGCCTGCGTCGTCCCGATGCCGGCGTTCGCGCAGGATGTCGGCGACATGGCGACATCGGTTCCGTCCGGCTCGCAGATGCTGCTGGCGGCCGATACGCTGGTCTACAACAACGACAACCAGACGGTGACCGCCGTCGGTGGCGTGCAGATCGATTATGGTGGCAATCGCCTTGTTGCCCAGCGGGTCGAATACAACCGCAACACCAAGCGGATGGTCGCGAGCGGCAACGTCGAAGTCATCAACAGCGACGGCACCAAGATCAATTCGGAACATATCGACATCACCGATGATTTCGCAGACGGCTTCGTCAACGCGTTGCGCGTCGAAACCATCGACAAGGCCTATTTCGCCGCCGAAAGCGCCGAGCGCATGGGCGGCGTCCTGACCACGTTCCACAATGGCGTCTACACCGCCTGCGAACCGTGCGAGGACAAGCCCGACAAAGCGCCGACTTGGCGCGTCAAGGCCAAGAAGATCATCTGGAACGGCGAGAAGAAGACGGTTCGCTTCGAGAATGCGAATTTCGAGTTCTTCGGTTTCCCGCTCGCCTATCTGCCTGCATTCGAGATTGCGGACCCGACGGTGAAGCGTAAGAGCGGCTTCCTGATTCCCGGCATCGTCTACAACGACGATCTAGGCGTCGGCGTGAAAATTCCCTATTATTTCGCCTTGTCGCCGACCTATGACCTGACCGTCACCGGCACCGGCTACACCAAGCAGGGCTTCCTCGGTGAGGCCGAGTGGCGCCAGCGCTTCAACAATGGCCAGTACAGTTTGAAGATCGCCGGGATTCGGCAGAACGATCCCGACGCCTTCATCGACGCCGCCGGTCGCAATGTCGATTCGGGTGCGGCGGGCGATCCCAACAAATTCCGCGGCATGATGGGAACCCAAGGCCAGTTCGCCATCAATCCGCGCTGGGATTTCGGCTGGGATGTGCTGCTGCAGACCGACAAGAACTTCTCGAACACCTACAACATCGACAAGTACAATGCTTCCGTCCACCAGTCGTCGGTCTACCTGACGGGCCTCAACGGCCGCAACTATTTCGACGTGCGCGCCATGCACTTCGAAGTGCAGGAAGATACGCCCGACGACAACATCTCCGCGCGAAGCGGACAACAGCCCTGGGTGCTGCCGTCGCTCGACTACGCCTATATCCCCGACGTATCGGTGGCCGGCGGCCAGTTGTCCCTCAATGTGAATGCGCGAGTCATCCGTCGTGATGATCTCGATAAGACACGCTTCGTCCCCACGCAGCGTGTCCCTGGCATCGAAGGCGACTCGGGCCGTCTCACTGCCGAGGCCGAGTGGAAGCGGAGCTTCGTCACCGATGGCGGGCTGGTGCTGACGCCGTTGCTTGCGCTGCAGGGTGACGTTGACTACCTGAACGCATCATCGGCTTCACTCAACGCCATCAACGATATGGCAACGAATTTGGGCGAGCAGGCCGATATGCGCTCGTCGTTTGCCCGTTACATGGCAACCGCAGGCCTTGAGATGCGTTGGCCGGTGCTGTTTTCCATGGCCAGCGGGTCGAGCCACGTTATCGAACCAATGGCGCAGGTCTTCATGCGCCCGAACGAACAATATGTCGGCGGTCTGGCCGTTCCCAACGAAGATGCGCAAAGCATGGTGTTCGACGCAACCACCTTGTTCGAACGCGACAAATTCTCCGGTTATGACCGCGTCGAAGGCGGTTCGCGCGCCAATGTCGGCTTCCGCTATTCCGGGTCCTACAACAATGGCTGGGGCACCAATGCCATTTTCGGCCAATCCTATCAGATCGGCGGCGAGAACTCCTTCGCCGTGCCGGATCTGGTCAATGTCGGCGCCAATTCCGGCCTCGACACGACCAAGTCCGACTATGTCGGCCTGTTTGGCATCAACAGCCCCAACGGCTTCGCCGCCTCGGTCGGCGGCCGTTTCGACGAACAGAGCTTTGAGATCCGCCGCGCCGAGGTGAAGGCCGCCTATTCCGGCCTGCCGGTGTCGCTGAGCGCCAAATACGCCTTCATCCAGGCCCAGCCACTATACGGCTTCACAGAAGACCGCCATGAAGTCACGCTCGGTGCATCGACGCATCTCGCCGAAAACTGGCGCGTCTTCGGCACCGGAACCTACGACCTGCAGGAGAGCCTGCTGGTCAAGGATGGCGTCGGCTTCGCCTACAACGATTCCTGCTTCACCTATTTGATGACCTACTCGCAGTCGCGCGACATAAACACCAGGGAGGTGTCGCAGACCATCGGCTTCAATCTGTCGTTCCGCACTCTCGGCGATTTCGGCTCGTCGACCAGCGCCATCGACTCGATCCAGTAACAATCGGCGACATCGTTTCGCCGCATAGGGCTGGCACGGATTTCGCGCATCTGGACAAGATGAAATTGGGCGGAACCGGGATAGAATTGGGATGCCAAGGATGAGGAAATACCTCTTTTCAGCAGGTTTCGCGTTGCTTGTGGCAGCGACGTGCGTGTCGATCACCGCGATGACGCCACCGGCTTTCGCCAGCGAGATCAAATACGTCGTCAACGACATTCCGGTCACCACCGGCGACATTGCCCATCGCGCCGCCTTTCTGAAGCTGCAGCGCAAGAAGGGTGATGCCGGCCAGGAAATGATCGACCAGACGCTGCGCATGGCCGAGGCCAAGCGGCTTGGCATCCGCATCAGCGACGCTCAGGTCGAGGCGGCGTATCAGCGCTTTGCGTCAAGCAACAAGATGCAGCTCAGCCAGCTCGACGGCGTCATGGAGAAGTCGGGCGTCACCAAGAGCCACTTCAAGGAATTCATCCGCGCCCAGATGGCCTGGAACCAGGCGTTGAGCGCGCGCTACCGTTCCGGCGACGGCACCGGTGCCGTCAGCGAACAGGATCTTGTCAGGAAGATGCTCGAAAAAGGCGGATCCAAGCCGAGCGCCACCGAGTACATGCTGCAGCAGGTCATCTTCGTGGTTCCGGCGGCCGAACGCAGCGCGACGCTGGGCAAGCGCAAGCGCGAGGCCGATGCCATGCGCGCCCGCTTCAACGGCTGCAACACGACGCGCGAATTCGCCAAGGGCCTGGTCGACGTCACCGTTCGCGATCTGGGCCGGGTGCTGGCGCCGCAACTGCCACCGGACTGGGCCGAGCAGATCAAGGCTACCAAGGTCGGCGGCGCCACCGTCACGCGCGAAACCGAACGCGGCGTCGAATTCATCGGCATCTGCTCGTCGCGCGAAGTGTCCGACGACAAGGTCGCGCAGATGGTGTTCCAGAACGAAGGCTCCGGCGACAAGAACGCCGACGAGCTCAGCAAGAAATATGTCGACGAGCTGAAGGCGAAAGCCCGCATCGTCAAGCGCTGACGTGGGCACCACCGTGGCTGCGCTTGCGTTGAGCGCCGGCGATCCGTCCGGCATCGGGCCGGAGATCGCCATCGCGGCCTTCATGGCGCGCGAGGCTGCCGCCGTGCCCGCCTTCTATCTGCTCGCCGATCCGGCGCTGATCGCCTCGCGGGCGCGCCTCCTCGGCATTTCGCTGCCGATCGTCGAAACGACACCAGCGCAAGCGGCGCAAGTCTTTGCCCGCGCCTTGCCGATCGTTCCACTGACTGCCCGCTGCATCGACAGCCCCGGCCGGCCCGACCTGGCCAATGCGGCCGCCACCATCGAAGCCATCGACCGCGCCGTCGCCGACTGCCTTGCCGGCGAAGCCTCGGCCGTCGTCACCTGCCCCATCGCCAAGAAGCCGCTCTACGATGCCGGCTTTCGCTTCCCAGGCCACACCGAATATCTGGCGCATCTGGCGGCCCGGCACAGCGGCGTCGAAGCGATGCCGGTGATGATGCTGGCAGGCCCCGACCTGCGCACCGTTCCCGTCACCATCCACATCGCGCTGGCTGAGGTGCCGAAGGCACTGACCACCGAACTGATCGTCGCCACCGCGCGCATCACCGCCGCCGACCTTACCGGCCGCTTCGGCATCGCCCGGCCGAGGCTCGCCATTGCCGGGCTCAATCCGCATGCGGGCGAAGGCGGCGCCATGGGACTCGAGGACGAGCTGATCGTGCGCCCGGCGGTCGATATCCTGCGTGCCGAAGGGATCGACGCTTTCGGCCCGCTGCCAGCCGACACGCTGTTCCACGCCCGGGCACGGGCCGGCTACGACGCGGCCCTCTGCATGTATCACGACCAAGCGCTGATCCCGGCCAAGGCGCTGGCCTTCGACGAGGCGGTCAATGTCACGCTCGGCCTGCCCTTCATCCGCACCTCACCCGACCACGGCACGGCGTTCGACATCGCCGGCAAGGGCGTGGCGCGGCCCGACAGCCTGATGGCGGCGCTGAAGCTTGCCCGGCGGCTGGCCGACACAAACACGAAGGCAGTTGCCGAATGAGACCGCAGGCATGAGCATCGACGGTCTGCCGCCGCTGCGCGAGGTGATCGAGCGTCATGGCCTGCAGGCGAAGAAGGCGCTCGGCCAGAATTTCCTGCTCGACCTCAACCTCACCGGCAAGATCGCCCGAACCGCCGGCGACTTGTCCGATGCAACCGTGATCGAGGTCGGTCCCGGTCCCGGCGGGCTGACCCGCGCCTTGCTTTCCAACGGAGCGCGCCACGTCATTGCCATCGAGCGTGACGAACGCTGCCTGGCTGCCCTTGCCGAACTGTCCGATCATTATCCCGGCCGGCTGGAGGTTGTTTCCGGCGATGCGCTGAAGACGGATTTCGCGGCACTTGCCAGTCGGGCGACCGGGAACGGTGGCCCGGTAAAGATCGTGGCCAACCTGCCCTACAACATCGGCACGGAGCTGCTGGTGCGCTGGTTGACGGTCAGCGACTGGCCGCCCTTCTACAGCTCGATGACTTTGATGTTCCAGCGCGAGGTGGCCGAGCGCATCGTCGCGCCCGCCGGCAGCGACAGCTATGGCCGGCTGGGAGTTCTTGCCGGCTGGCGGACGGAGGCGAGGATCGCCTTCGACGTGCCGCCACAGGCATTCACGCCGCCGCCAAAGGTCACCTCCTCGGTGGTGCATCTGGTGCCGCGCCTGATTCCTCTGCGCGCCGAGGTGAAAAAACTCGGTCGCGTCACCGAAGCCGCCTTCGGCCAACGTCGCAAGATGCTGCGACAGAGCGTGAAGAGTCTCGGCGGCGAGGCCCTGCTCGAGCGCGCCGGCATCGATCCGACACGCCGCGCCGAGACGCTCAGCGTCGAGGAATTCGTGCGACTGACCAATGCGGTGTAGGAAGCGCTGTCTCTGCGTTCTCCCCTTGTTTGTGGGAGAAGGGAAAAGGCCTCAGCCCGTCTTCTCGTCCAACAATCCCGAGACGAAATCGAACAGGCCGGGCCGGCGGTCGCGTCTTAGCCGCTCGGCGACGACAATGCCGCGCACTTCGGCGAAGGCTCGGTCGAGGTCGTCATTGACGATGACGAAATCATATTCCTTCCAGTGCTCGATCTCATTGCGGGCGTTTTTCAACCGCGTCTCGATCACAGCTTCCTGGTCCTCGGCGCGGCGCTTCAGCCGCGCCTTCAATTCCTTCATCGATGGCGGCAGGATGAAGATCGAGACAATGTCGGCGCGCATCTTCTCCTTGAGCTGCTGGGCACCTTGCCAGTCGATGTCGAACAGCATGTCGCGCCCTTCAGACAGCGCCAATTCGGCCGGTTCGCGCGGAGTCGCATAGCAATTGCCGTGCACCTCGGCCCATTCCAGCAGCGCGTCGGAATCGCGCAGCCGCTCAAACTCGCGCATCGTCCGAAAATGGTAGTGGACGCCCTCGATCTCGCTGCCTCGGCGCGGTCTGGTGGTGACCGAGACCGACAGTTCGAGGCTGGAATCGCTTTCCAGAAGATTGCGCGCGATCGTCGACTTGCCGGCGCCGGATGGCGACGACAGGACGAGCATCAGGCCCCGGCGGCGAATGCGGGAACCCAAATCCTTGGCAACCATCGGCTACTCCAGATTCTGGATCTGTTCACGAAACTGGTCGACCACCGCCTTCAGTTCCAGCCCGATCGCGGTGACGGCGGCGGCATTCGACTTCGAACACAGCGTATTCGATTCGCGGTTAAATTCCTGTGCCAGAAAATCGAGCTTGCGGCCAACGGCGCCGCCGCCCTCCAGCAGTGCCCGACCGGATGCGACATGCGTTTTCAGCCGGTCGATCTCTTCGCGAATATCGGCTTTGGTGGCCAGGAACGCCGCCTCCATGTGCAGCCGGGTCGCGTCCAGATTGGCGGAAGCGTCCATCAGCAGCCTGACCTGCTCGGCGATGCGCTCGCGGATCGCCACCGTCTCGCGTGACGGATCCACTTCTGCCCGCAGCGTCAGCACCTCGATTGTGTCGATATGCCCCGACAACAGCAAAGCCAGCGCGTTGCCTTCGCTCTGTCGTGCCTGTTCGAGCCCTTTCAAGGCCACCTCGAGCGCGGCCATGATCGCGGCATCGAGCGCGGCCCTCGCCTCTTCGGTTTCGACAGTTTCGGGAATGTCGAGCACGCCGCGCAGCGACAGCAATCCGTCTGATGTCGCGGGGGCAGCGCCGAATTGCTCCTGCAGCCGCTTGGCGAGCCCGGCCAGGTCCTTCAGGAAGGCTTCGTTGACGACCGGCTGCGCCTGCGCGCCGGCGGCGCGGCCGATGGTCAGCGTCGCCTGGAAATTGCCGCGCGCAAAACGCTTCTGAAGCAACTGCCGGACGGCTGGTTCCAGCCGCTCGAAGCCTTGCGGCAGTCGCAACCGTACCTCGACGCTCTTGCCGTTGACGGACTTGACCTCCCAGGCGATCGAGGTGCCCTCATGCTCGGCGACGGCACGTGCAAAACCGGTCATGCTCTGCAAATTCATATCGCCCACACATCCCTGGTGCACCACCCCGAAACCGGCTTTCCGGAGAGGAGCAAGTGCGGCTTGAAAATGACTGCGCCGCAGGCGCGTCGAAATCGGACGCGCGGCGCTCTTCCAAATGTCAGGGCATCGCCTGGTGAGCAATGCCCCTTCTTTATTCTACTGGGCAGCGCCCGCATCACCGCCGCTGTCGTCGCCACCCTCGGCCGGCGCGCTGTCAGCCGGCTTGTCGGCATTGCTGTCGTCGGCGCCAGTGGTGTTGGCGGCCTTGGCGGCCTCATCCGCCTGCTTCTTCTGCAAGGCGCGATAGCGGGCGACATTCTCGTTGTGCTCGTCCAACGTCGCGGCAAAGACGTGCCCGCCGGTGCCATCAGCAACGAAATAGAGGTCGTCGGTCTTCGACGGATTGGCCACCGCCTCCAGCGCTGCACGGCCCGGATTGGCGATCGGCGTCGGTGGCAAACCGTTGATCACATAGGTGTTGTAGGGCGTCTGCTTCTGGATGTCCGACTGATAGATCGGCCGGTCCGCCGGCTTGCCCTTGCCGCCGAACAGCCCGTAGATGATCGTTGGATCGGATTGCAGGCGCATGCCCTTGGCAAGCCGGTTCAGGAAGACGGCGGCCACCCGTGAGCGCTCGTCACCCTTGCCCGTTTCCTTCTCGACGATCGAAGCCAGCGTAACGAACTCTTCGATGTTTGCCAGCGGCAGGTCCGGCGCGCGCCGCTGCCAGACATCGTCAACCAGCTTCTTTTGATCCGCCAGCAGCTTGTCGACCATCTGCTGGCGCGTCGCGCCGCGCGTGAAACGCAGTGTGTCTGTGGCGAGGCTGCCCTCCGGCGGCGTGGTCGTCGGCATATCGCCGCTCAAGGCAGTCTCGTCGGCGATGCGCTGCAGCGCCTGCTCGACCGTCAGCCCCTCTGGAATGGTCAGCGAATACATCACCGACTTGCCGCTCTTCAAAAGCTCCATGATGTCGCGCATGGAAGCCCTGGGCTTGATCTCGTACTCGCCGGCCTTCAGCGCGGAATCATTGCCGAAGGCCCGCACGCCAAGGCGGAATATCCGGGCATCGCTGATCAGTCCTCGGCGTTCGAGCTGGTCGGCGATATCCTGGACGCCGGTGTTCGGCTTGACCAGGAAGGTGTCGCCATTGGCCGAGGGGCCGGGCTCGGTGAATTCCTGCTTGCCGAAATAGACCGCGACGCCGGCGGCCAGAACCATCAGCATCACCGAAGAGATGACGAAGTTCATGAACACGACGACCTGGCTGCGTGAAGCACGCGAGCGCTTCGGCGGCGGCGTTCCGGCCTCCGGCCGCAACGCCTCGCTGGCCGTTTTCGGCACGATCGGTCCGGATGTCGCCGGCCGTTGCCCGAATTCTCCGTTGCCTGCCGGATTTGTGTTCATTTCGCCCTACCGTTTGATCGCCCAACGAATCCCCAGCGGCAGAGTAGGGGCGAATATGGCAAAATTGACGGCACGCCAAAGCGTCGCCCGATAGCCGGGCGATCAGCCATTGTAGCGCTGGAAGACCAGCGACGCGTTGGTACCACCAAAGCCGAAGGAATTGGACAGCGCCACGTCGATCTGTCGGGCACGCGGCTTGTTCGGCACCAGGTCGATCGCGGTTTCGCGCTCCGGGTTGTCGAGGTTGATGGTCGGCGGCGCGACATTGTCTCTGATGGCAAGGATCGAAAAGATCGCTTCGGCGGCACCGGCCGCCCCAAGCAGGTGCCCGATCGACGACTTGGTCGACGACATCGAAATCTTCGACGCTGCATTGCCGACAAGCCGCTCGACAGCGCCGAGCTCAATCGTGTCGGCCATGGTCGAGGTGCCGTGGGCGTTGATGTAGTCAACATCGGCGGGTGTCAGCTTGGCCCGGTTCAGCGCCGCCGTCATGCAGCGGAAGGCACCATCGCCATCCTCGGCGGGCGCCGTGATGTGATGCGCGTCGCCAGTGAGACCATAACCCGTCACCTCGGCATAGATTTTGGCGCCGCGCGCCTTGGCATGCTCGAGCTCCTCGAGCACGACAACGCCGGCGCCCTCGCCCATGACGAAGCCGTCACGGTCGCGATCATAGGGACGCGACGCCGTTTGCGGTGAATCATTGCGCTCTGTCGACAGCGCCCGGCACGCCGCGAAGCCGGCGATCGACAGCCGCGTCACGGGCGCTTCGGCGCCACCGGCGACCATCACGTCGGCATCGCCCCACATGATCAACCGGGCCGCATCGCCAATGGCGTGCGCGCCAGTCGAACAGGCCGTGACCACGGCATGGTTCGGGCCTTTCAGCCCGTGCCGGATCGAAACCTGCCCTGAGACGAGATTGATGATCTGGCCCGGGATGAAGAAAGGGCTGATGCGGCGCGGGCCGCGTTCCTTGAGGATCATCGCGTTCTCGGCGATCCCCTCGATGCCGCCAATACCGGAGCCGATCAGGACGCCGGTAGCGCATTGCTCTTCATGAGTCTTGGGTTTCCAGCCGGAATCCTTCAGCGCCTCGTCGGCGGCGGCAATCCCGTACAGGATGAAGTCGCCGATCTTGCGCAATTCCTTCGGCTCGAGCACGGCCTCGGGATTGAAGGTGGCATTGCTGCCGTCGCCACGCGGAATGACGTGGGCGATCTTGCAAGCAAGATCCTCCACCTCGAACTCGGTGATGCGCTTGGCAGCGCTGCGGCCAGTTAGAAGTTCCTTCCAGCTGTGCTCAAAGCCCATGCCGAACGGCGACAGCAACCCAAGGCCCGTGACGACGACACGCCTCATCGCAGGTCCTCCCCGGTGATGACTGCAGAAAGCGTCAGGCCGAAGCCTTGTCGATGTACTTCACGGCATCGCCGACGGTCAGGATGGTCTCGGCTGCATCGTCGGGAATCTCGACGCCGAATTCTTCTTCGAACGCCATGACGAGTTCGACCGTATCGAGGCTGTCGGCGCCCAGATCATCGATGAAGCTCGCCTGCTCCGTCACTTTGTCGGCATCGACGCCAAGGTGCTCGATGACGATCTTCTTGACGCGCTCTGCGGTGTCACTCATTTGGGCATCCTCGTCTTTTGTTTGTCTGTCTTCGTTAGCGGGCAGAATGCCGCTAATCAAGCTGAAAGATGGTCCTGCCGGAAACGCAACGGCTACAGACCGGTTTTTGCCCGAACCGCCGGGTTGCGGGCCGCATTACACGAAAAATAGCTGAGGTCCAAGCCGAAATGGTCTCTTTTCACAGCCCCGCCGGACGTTGTTCCGAATTCTCCCTGCCGAGTGATATGGTGCGGTTTTCGAGAACCGGAGCGGTGCGTACTTGGAGTACGCGAGCACCGGAAGCGCGAACAACCGCGGCAGATGGCTGGCAGGGTAGAATTATCAACAAGGTCCGTCAGATCATCGCCATGCCGCCATTCACATGGATGGTCTGGCCGGTGACGTAGGCGGCTTCATTGGAGGCGAGATAGGCGACGGCGGACGCGACTTCAGCGCTGGTGCCCATGCGGCGCGTCGGGATCGCCGCCATGATCGCCTCTTTCTGCTTGTCGTTGAGCTTTTCGGTCATCGCCGATTCGATGAAGCCCGGGGCAACGCAGTTGACGGTGATGTTGCGGGTGGCGATCTCCTGCGCCAGCGACTTGGAAAAGCCGATCATGCCGGCCTTGGAGGCGCAGTAGTTGGTCTGGCCGGGATTGCCGGTGACGCCGACGACCGAGGTGATGTTGATGATGCGGCCATGGCGGCGGCGCATCATCGGGTGGGTGAGTTCGCGTGTCAGCCTGAACACGGCGGTCAGGTTGACCTCGAGCACGGTGTCCCAGTCGGCATCCGACATGCGCACGAACAGCCCGTCCTTGGTGATGCCGGCATTGTTGACCAGGATGTCGACGCCTTCGAGATCTGCCTCCGCCTTCTGGCCGAGCGCCTTGACCTCGTCACGGTTGGACAAATTGGCCGGAAACAGCTTGACCCGGTCGCCAAGCTCGGCGCCCAGCGCTTCCAGTTTCTCGACCCGGGTGCCATGCAGGCCGACGATCGCGCCTTGCGCATGCAGCACCCTGGCGATCGCCTCGCCGATGCCCCCGGATGCGCCGGTGACGAGCGCCTTGCGGCCAGTCAATTCGAACATTTCTGTCTCCTGATTGAGAAGAGAACACCCTTTTTACAGGGATGGGATCAAATGATGCTTTATGCAAGCGCTGCCAATGCAGCTTCGACCTCAGCGGCGGAGCCGACCGACGCGGTCGCGATGTCGCGGTTGATACGGCGTGCCAATCCCGAAAGCACCTTGCCGGCGCCAATTTCGTAAAGCGTGGTGACGCCGTTCGCGCCGAACCATTCCACCGTCTCGCGCCAGCGCACGCGGCCGGTTATCTGTTCGACCAGGCGGCGGGCGATCTCGTCCGGATCGCTCGACGGCGTCACCGACACGTTGGAGACGACCGGAACGACCGGCGCGTTCCTTGTCACGCCGTCGAGCGCGTCGCGCATGACGTTCGCGGCCGGCGCCATCAGCGCCGAATGGAAGGGCGCGGACACCTGCAGCAACAGCGCGCGCTTGGCGCCCTTTTCCGTGCACAGTTTTGCGGCCAGTTCGACCGCGGCCTTAGCGCCGGAAATGACCAGTTGGCCGCCGCCATTGTCGTTGGCGATCTGGCAAACAGAGCCTTTGCCTGCCTCGGCGCAAGCAGCTTCGACATCGGCCTGCTCCAGTCCGATGATCGCCGCCATTGCCCCCTCGCCGGCCGGCACCGCCGCCTGCATGGCATTGCCGCGGATGCGCAGCAGCCTGGCGGCATCGGCAACCGAAACGAAGCCTGCGGCCGCGAGTGCCGAATATTCGCCCAGCGAATGGCCGGCTACATACGCGACCTTGCCTTTCAGCGATAAGCCGCGCGATTCCAGCGCCCGGATCGCGGCCAGCGACACTGCCATCAGCGCCGGCTGAGCGTTGGCGGTCAGCGTCAACGTCTCTTCCGGCCCTTCCCAGATCAGCTTCGACAGGCTTTCGCCGAGCGCCTCGTCGACTTCCTGGAATATCCTGCGCGCCTCGGGAAAGGCGTCGGCTAGATCCTTGCCCATGCCGACTGCCTGGCTGCCTTGTCCGGGAAAGGTTAATGCAACGGCCATGCGAGGACTCCCAAGGGCTGGTTTTGCTTTGCCTGATAGACGGGTTTTTCTTGCCTGTGACGCAAGGCAGGCCGCCAAGTCAAGCCCGGCTCGACCCTGCCCGGCGGCAGCTTCGTCCGCCGAGTGCCTGTTCCGAAAGGCTTTTTGGCGATCACTCCTGATGAAAACCGCTCACGATTCGTTTGCTGGCTCTTCTTATTTTCGCTACAGGCGCTAGCTTTGCGTGACAATTCTATGACAATCGAGTGACGTGTTTGTCGCTGGGTGGGGAAGTTAAGGTGGCAAAGAGTTACAAACGCGCCGGCAAGGCCGCGCCACAGTTTCTGGAAGACGACCCCTCCACCGGCTATCTGCCGGGGAGGAGATGGCCGGTGGTGCGCTATGGGCTGATCAGCCTGGCAATCGCTGCCGTCCTGGTGTTTGCCATCGAGTTGATCGTGCGCGGCGACTTTGCCGGCACCGTCTCCTTCTTCCTCCAGCCGCTCAAGCCTGGCTGGACCACCATTGTCGTGTTTGCGCTGATCCTGATCGGGCTCGATGCGGTGCTCGGCCGCAGCCACCAGAGCCTGATGATCGTCGCGCCGCTGACCTTGTCGCTTGCCTTCGTCGGTCACCAGAAGTCGCACTATCTCGGCGATCCGCTCTATCCGACCGATTTCCTCTATGCCCGCCAGATCTTCGCGCTGCTGCCGCTTTTGGTGCGCGACCGGCCGATGACCGCGCTTGCCATGGTCGTCGGCATCGTCGCCGGCCTGTCGCTGCTCGTCTATGGCTGGCGGCTGTGGCGCCGCAAGGTTCCCGCACTCAGCCGCAAGGGCCGCCTTGCCCGGCTGACGCTGGCGGTGCCGCTGCTTGCCTTCTTCGTTTCGATCATGGACTACGCCACCTTCTCCTGGACCAGGGACCGGCTGCAGATCATCCCGATCATGTGGGACCAGAAGGAAAACTATGCTTCCAACGGCTTTGCACTGGCCTTTGCCCTCAACGTGCCGATGGCGCATGTCTCGGCGCCGCCAGGCTATTCCGACAAGGCAATCGCGGCGATCGGCAGGTCCGATGTGACCGCCTCAGTGCCAGCCGAGAAACCTGACATCATCATCGTCATGAGCGAATCCTTCTGGGATCCGACCAAGCTGCCCGGCGTCACCATCACGCCCGATCCGATCCCCAATGTGCGGGCTCTGCGCTCGGGCTCGATGTTCTCGCCGGAATTCGGCGGCATGACAGCCAACATCGAGTTCGAGGCGCTGACCGGCTTTTCCAACGCATTCCTGCCTGCCGGCAGCATCCCCTACCAGCAATATGTGCGCACGCCGACACCTTCACTGGCGACCTTCCTCAAGAGCCAGGGTTACCGGGCACGCGCTATCCATCCCGGCACCAACTGGTTCTGGAACCGTGGCGCGGTCTATGCCGATTTCGGCTTCAACGATTTCAAGTCGGAAGAAACGCTGCCGCCGATGCAAAAGCGCGGGCCGCTGGCATCGGATGCGGCGATGACCGACGAGATCATCAGCGAGGCCGACGCCAGCGACGAACCGGCGTTCTTCTTTGCGGTCAGCCTGCAAAACCACGGTCCCTACGAGCCGAACCGCTATTACAATCCCACTCATACGGTGCAGTCGCCGATCAGCCAGTGGGCGCGCGAATCGCTGCTCAGCTATGCGGAGGGCTCAGCCGATGCCGATCGCGGCCTTGAACGCCTAGTCGAATGGGCAAAGAAGCGCTCCCGCCCCACGGTGATCGCCTTCTTTGGCGACCATCTGCCACCGCTGGGGCCGGTCTACGTCGAAACCGGTTTCCTGAAGGACAATGTCGCGCCGCGCAAGGAAGCGTCGCCCGAGGCCGCCCTTGAACACCACGAGACGCCGCTGGTCATCTGGTCGAACCGCACCGGGCCGGCTGAAGACATGGGCGCCGTCAGTCCTGCCTTCCTGCCCTATCATATCCTGAAGAAGGCCGGCATCAGCCATCCCTACTACACCGGCTTCCTGGGCCAGATGAGCGAACGCTACCGCGTCGTCGACCGCAACCTGTTGCTGACGCCGGCTGGCGACGCCACGCCCGATTGGGCGCGGCAGAAGGAGATCGACCCGGCGATCCGTGATTTCCGCCTGTTGCAGTACGATATGATGTTCGGCAAACGCCACGCGGCGCCCGACTTCTTCCCCGAAACGGTCGACAAGGTTGTCGCCCATACGAGTTGAGCAGACCCCGTCAGGAGCCGGCCCGTCTCTCGGGGTCGAGCTTTCAGTTCGTCAATTGCAGCTTCGTGAACTTGTTGGCGATCTGCAGGAACACGTTCGGCAGTTTAGTCGGGTCGCTGACGGCATAATAGACGCCGTGCCTTCCTCCTCGATCAGGAAGGCCGAATAGATCGTGCTCGTCGCATCGTCGTCACGATCAGATCCAGCATCGGCCCAACCGCCAGCCATTGGTGACGGCTGCCATCCTAATGCAGCATCATCCCCTCACAAGGCTTCCTTTCCCGTTTGCGCCGGTGAGCACCGCGCCGCTTGGCCCGTTCCACCAGCCCAGCCGCATGAAGCTGTGTCGAGATGAAGGTGTAGCCCCAGCTGAAATCGTGATCGCGCAGCAGGTGCTCGTGGAAATGCTTCACGTTCCAGCCAAGATAGCGATGACGATAAAGCTCCAGCATCTCCTCAATCGCCTCCGCCGGCACCCGACGCGTCGAAATCTTGCCCAAGCGATGGTCCACCACCTTCCCCGGCCTCTTCGTAACGGTCGCGGTGGCGCCGGAATGCCGCTCCGACATGCCCAGCAGTTCGCCTGCCTCCATCATCGATAGATCGCCGCCATTCCAGCGGCTCAAAACGTCCCGAAACTTCTGCATTCTCCGGTCCTGTAGCCATGCCGTCAGTTTCATCCCCAGCCTCCGTTCGCTGGAAATCAAACCGGACAACTCACGTGCTACCTAATCCGGACAACTCATCTTCTTACGACACAGGACGCCGCCCGCCCTTGCCTTCCAGCCGGATTGCTGTATAGACGCCCGCAATCTGCCGGTCCTTGCTGGGGGCTGAACGGAGGGCCGGAGGTTTTTTCGAAAGCCTTCGTGTGAAGCCAGAAGTGCTCCCGCCTCCCGTGTCTCCGCTCTCGACCGTCTCGTCATGCTCCTTTCTTCCCCGCGCCCTTCGAGGGTTTGTGGGTCAGAGAAGTTGCAGAGGCTTTTGCCGCCGGGAACCGGGAGAGAAACGAAGAAAGGCATAAGACATAATGGCTCTATACGAACATGTGTTTCTTGCCCGGCAGGACCTCTCGCAGCAGCAGGTCGATGCGCTTGTCGAACAGTACAAGGGCGTCATCTCCGCAAATGGCGGGTCCGTCGGCCGGGTCGAGAACTGGGGACTGAAGTCCCTCACCTACCGGGTCAACAAGAACCGGAAGGCTTATTACACGCTGATGGACCTGAATTGCCCCGCGGCCGCGCTCAACGAGATGGAGCGCCAGATGGGCCTGTCCGAAGACGTGCTGCGTTTCCTGACCATCAAGGTCGAGGCGCATGAGGAAGGCCCGTCGGCCATGATGCAGAAGCGCGAAGAGCGCTCGGAACGCGGCGGCTTCGGCGACCGCGACCGTGGCGATCGTGGTCCGCGCTCGTTCGGCGATCGTGATCGCGGCGACCGTGGCGATCGTCCGCCGCGCTCGTTCGGCGACGCCGGTGCCGATCGTGGTCCGCGCCGTCCGCGCGAAGGCTTTGAAGGGGGTGCAGAATAATGGTCGACATCAATCAGATCCCGACCCGGCGCCCGTTCCATCGCCGCCGCAAGACCTGCCCATTCTCCGGCGCCAACGCGCCCAAGATCGACTACAAGGACGTGCGTCTGCTGCAGCGCTATATTTCAGAGCGCGGCAAGATCGTGCCGTCGCGCATCACCGCCGTCAGCCAGAAGAAGCAGCGCGAACTCGCCAAGGCGATCAAGCGCGCCCGCTTCCTCGGCCTGCTGCCCTACGTGGTTCGCTAATTTCTCTGACGCGGGCGGTTCGCCGCCCGCTCTTCTCCCACGGCGACGGGCGCCGCAGGGTTGAACATCAAATCCCGGGTTGAGGTCAAAACCTCTAACTGCCGCGACAGGCAGGACAGCGACACCAGCGCCCCAGGCGCCCAAGCTTCCTGACCTGTTCCAGAGACATTCGGCGTCGATCTCCTCGATCGATTGGCGCCCAACCGAAGGAACAAAACCATGGAAGTCATTCTTCTCGAACGCGTTTCCCGCCTCGGCCAGATGGGCGATACCGTCAAGGTCAAGGACGGCTTTGCCCGTAACTTCCTGCTGCCGCAGGGCAAGGCGCTGCGCGCCAACGAAGCCAACAAGAAGAAGTTCGAAGGCCAGCGCGCCCAGCTCGAAGCCCGCAACCTCGAGCGCAAGTCGGAAGCCAGTCAGGTCGCCGAAAAGCTCGACGGCAAGAGCTTCATCGCCGTGCGCTCAGCCGGTGAAACCGGACAGCTTTACGGTTCCGTTTCGACCCGCGACATCGCCGATCTGCTGACGGTGGAAGGTTTCTCGGTCAACCGCAACCAGATCCTGCTCAACCAGCCGATCAAGACCATCGGCCTCACCAATGTGGCGATCGCGCTGCATCCGGAAGTCGAAGTCACAATCACGCTCAACATCGCCCGCACGGCCGACGAGGCCGAACGCCAGGCCAAGGGCGAGACGCTGACCACCGCCGAAGCCATCTATGGCGACGACATCAACGACAACGCCCGGCCGGAAAACTTCTTCGACCCGAACACCGAGTTCGAGGGCGGCGAAGACAACGCCTGATCATACGTCGCAAGGCGATCGGAGCTACGCTTCGATCAGGATTAGAGCTGTGCTCTGATCACTTTGCCGGCATCCAGCCACACTGGTCCAACGCCCGGGCCTCGCGCCCGGGCTTTTTTATGCCAAATGGAACTTTTCGAACCCCTATATATTGTTGCAGACTACAGCGTCGCGCGTCCTTTGGCCGCGCAAATGACGCTGTGGAGCTTTGGGCGCAAGATCCCCGATGAAAATCTAGTCCGATTTTCGGGTCGCGCGCCAAGACAGCCTGTCTGGCCGAGAGGGGACATTTGGTCATGAATATTCTGTTGAAGCGCGTTCTCGACCGCCTGGTGCGCACCGGCAATCTCAAGGTCACCGGCCCCAAGGGCACGACAGTGGTTTTCGGCGACGGCAGCGGCGAACCGGTGCACATGCATATCAAGACTGCGCATGCCGAACGCGCCATCACCTTCGACCCGATGCTGGCCGTGCCTGAAGCCTACATGGACGGCGAACTCGACATTCTCGAAGGTGGCGTGCTGGGCGTGATGCGCATCGCCTTCCAGAACATGGGGAGCGGCGGCATCGACGCCACATGGTCGAAGGCCATCGAAGGCCTGCGCCACGCCTTCCGCCGCCTGCAGCAGATCAACACCGCCTCGCGCTCGCGCCGCAACGTGCAGCGTCACTACGATTTGTCGGGTGATCTCTACCGGCTCTTCCTCGACGAGGACATGCAGTATTCCTGCGCCTATTTCGAGCAGCCGGATATGACGCTCGACGAAGCGCAGGCCGCCAAGAAGCGCCACATCGCCGCCAAGCTCCGGCTGAAGGCCGGCCAGACCGTACTCGACATCGGCTCCGGCTGGGGCGGGCTCGGCCTCTATCTCGCCAAGGCATTCGACGTCGACGTGCAGGGCGTAACGCTGTCGACAGAGCAGCATGGCGTCGCCACCGACCGGGCGCATGCGCAAGGTTTGGAAAGCCGCGTGCATTTCGAGCTCAAGGACTACCGCGAGCTCAACGAGCGTTTCGACCGCATCGTCTCGGTCGGCATGTTCGAGCATGTCGGGGTCAACCATTACCGCACCTTCTTCGACAAGAGCGCGACGCTGCTCAAGCCGGACGGCGTCATGCTGCTGCACACGATCGGCCGCTCCGGCGTGCCGTGGGCGACCAGCGCCTTCATCCGCAAATACATCTTCCCGGGCGGCTATATCCCCGCGCTCTCGGAAGTCATGCCGGCGATCGAGAAATCGGGCCTGGTCGTCACCGATGTCGAAATTCTCAGGCTCCACTATGCCGATACGCTGAAGCATTGGGGCCAGCGCTTCGCCGCCAACCGCGACAAGGCCAAGGCGATCTATGACGAGCGCTTCTGCCGCATGTGGGAGTTCTACCTGGCTGCCTCGGAAGCCGCCTTCCGCTGGCAGGACTTGGTGATCTTCCAGATCCAGATCACCAAGAAGAACGACACGCTGCCGGTGTCGCGCGACTACATGGCCAAGTGCGAGAAGGCGCTTGAGATGCGCGACATGGGGCATCGTGAAACGGCACCGGTCAAAAGAAGCCCTGTCGCCAAGCCGGCTCGCCGCCGCAAGGTTGCGGACCAGGAATAAGCATTGCCGCTTGCCATTGCCGGCCCCTGCACTGAAAAAGGTCCCGTGATCGTCTCGGGACCTTTTTCATGACCTACGTGCTCTATGCCGCTGCCGCCCTGGCCGAGATCGCCGGCTGCTTCTCGTTCTGGGCCTGGTGGCGGCTGGGGAAGTCGCCGCTGTGGCTGCTCCCCGGTCTCGCCTCGCTCGCCCTGTTCGGCTTCCTGCTGGCACTGGTCGACACGTCAGCCGCCGGTCGAGCCTACGCCGCCTACGGCGGCATCTACATTGCGGCGTCGCTTGGCTGGCTGTGGCTGGTGGAGGGCGTGCGCCCCGACCGCTGGGATTTTGCCGGTGCCGCACTTTGTATTGCCGGCGCTTCGGTGATCCTTCTCGTCCCGCGGGGCGCATGAAGATGGAGTTGCCGGCATCCCTTCGCCAAGGCGTGGAGCGCCTGCTCGAAAACGTTCCTCTGGCGGCACTCAAACAAGCGGCAAAAACGCTGTCCGACCGTTACCGTGCCGAGTTGCGCGACGGCCGTCTGCACATGGCCGAGGATCTGGCGGTGAAGGCCTATCTGGCGACGCGGCTGCCGGCGACCTATGCCGCGATCCGCGCCAGCCTCGACGCGCTGAGCGACGCCAAGCCCGGCCTTCAACCCAAGAGCCTGCTCGATGTCGGCGCCGGCCCTGGTACGGTGCTCTGGGCCACGACCGATCGGTGGCCCGATCTCGAACAGGCTGTGCTGCTGGAAGCGAGCGCGGCGGTACGCAAGGTGGGCGAGGCGCTTGCCGGCGACGCAATTGCCGCCCAGACCAGATGGTTGGCGGGTGATGCCACCATCGACCTTGCCGACCTCGAGCCGGCCGATCTGGTCACATGCGCCTATGTGCTGGACGAAATCGCCCCAGCATCGCTGCCAAAGCTCATCGGCCGGCTCTGGCAGCTCACCGCCGACACGCTGTTGATCGTCGAGCCCGGCACCCCGGCCGGCTGGCAGCGCATCCTTGCCGGGCGCCGGCAGCTGATCGAGGTGGGCGCGCATGTGCTTGCGCCTTGCCCGCATCAGGCGCCCTGCCCGCTCGCCCCGCCCGACTGGTGCCATTTTTCCCGCCGCGTCGCCCGCTCACGCCTGCACCGGCTGGCAAAGGACGCCGACGTGCCGTGGGAGGACGAGAAGTTCATCTATGTCGCAGCGTCCCGCGACGGACCAACTTCACACCAGGCACGGGTTCTTGCACCGCCGAAATCCGGCTCCGGCAAGGTTCTGCTCAAGCTTTGCCAGGACGACGGCACTGCCACCGAGCGCCTGTTCACCAAGCGCGACGGCGCCGACTTCAAGCTGGCCCGGCGGGTGGACTGGGGCGACAGGCTGGACAACACCGCAAAATGAACAGCGCAATGTTCTTGCTTCGTTCCGACGAGTCAGGTAGGAATCAATGCCCTGTCGAGTCAACCGGAATCGGGGCACGGGAATACTCTCCTGTGGACGATTGGTCGTTCCTGTGAACAACGGGCATCAAGGTTCGTTGGTCGCGTAGTGATGCAGAAAGGTCAGCATCGACTCGTCACGTTCTGATATCGAAGGTCGGGATCGAAATCGGGGATATCATGGCAGAGGCAGCGCGAAAATTCGGCGTGGCGGAAACACCGCTTTATCGTGAAGCACCAAACAACATCGAGGCCGAGCAGGCGCTGCTCGGCGCCATCCTCGTCAACAACGACGCCTTCTACCGCGTCTCGGACTTCCTCAAGGCCAGCCATTTCTACGAGCCGCTGCACCGCAAGATCTTTGAGGTGGCGTCCGAGTTCATCCGCATGGGCAAGGTGGCGACGCCGATCACGCTGAAGACCTTCCTGCCGGCCGACGAGAAGGTTGGCGACATGACGATGGCGCAATATGTCGTGCGGCTGGCGGTGGAGGCCGTGACAGTCGTCAACGCCACCGACTATGGCCGCGCCATCTACGATCTTGCGACACGCCGCGCGCTGATCACCGTCGGCGAGGACATGGTCAACATCGCCTATGACGCGCCGGTCGACATGGCGCCCACCGAGCAGATCGAAGATGCCGAGCGGCGGCTGTTCGAACTGGCTGAAAACGGCCGCTACGACGGTGGTTTCGAGAGTTTTTCCGATGCGTTGAAGAACGCCGTCGACATGGCAAGCGCGGCCTATATGCGCGATGGTCACCTGTCCGGCATTGCCACCGGCCTGCGCGATCTCGACCACCGCATGGGCGGCCTGCAGCCATCGGATTTGATCATCATCGCCGGCCGTCCGGGCATGGGCAAGACGTCGCTGGCCACCAACATCGCCTACAACATCGCGGCCGCTTATGAGCCCGCCCAGCAGGCCGACGGCTCCGTAAAGGCGGCCAATGGCGGCGTCGTCGGCTTCTTCTCGCTCGAAATGTCGTCGGAGCAGCTGGCCACCCGCATCATCTCCGAGCAGACCGAGATCCCGTCATCGAAAATCAGGCGCGGCGACCTGACCGAAGCCGATTTCGGCAAGCTCGTCGCGTATACGCAGGAGAACCACAAGCGGCCGCTCTACATCGACCAGACGGGCGGTATTTCGATCGCCCAGCTTGCGGCGCGCGCCCGCCGCCTCAAGCGCCAGCGCGGGCTGGATCTGATGGTCATCGACTATATCCAGCTGATGCAGGGTTCGTCGGCCAAGGCGTCGCAGAACCGCGTCCAGGAAATCACCGAGATCACCACCGGACTGAAGGCACTCGGCAAGGAGCTTGGCGTGCCGATCATCGCCCTCTCACAGCTCTCGCGTCAGGTCGAAAGCCGCGACGACAAGCATCCGCAGCTGTCCGACCTGCGCGAGTCGGGCTCGATCGAGCAGGACGCCGACGTCGTGCTCTTCGTGTACCGCGAGGAATATTACATCAAGAACAAGGAGCCGGAGAAAGGCACGCCGGAGCACCTCGCCTGGGAAACGAAGATGATCGAGGTCCAGGGCAAGGCCGAAGTGATCATCGCCAAGCAGCGCCACGGACCGACCGGCACGGTCAGCCTTGCCTTCCAGGGCGAGTTCACCCGCTTCTCCGACCTTGCCGAGGAGCACCACCTGCCGGAAAGGTTCGAGTAGCTTTTTGACCTACCGTCGCCACCACGCCCAAGCCATTTTCAAGCAGCAGCCATCTGATGGCTAAATCGCGCGTGCAATTCATCTGCCAAAATTGCGGATCGGTGCATCAGCGCTGGGCTGGCAAATGCGATGCCTGCGGCGAGTGGAACACGCTGGTCGAGGAAGGCACGTCCGGCGGCATCGGCTCAGGGCCAGCCAACACGCGCAACGCCCGCAAAGGCCGCGCGGTGGTGCTGACCACGCTGTCCGGCGACATCGAGGACGCGCCGCGCATCATCTCGGGCATCGGAGAACTCGATCGCGCCACCGGCGGCGGTTTCGTGCGTGGCTCGGCGCTGCTGGTCGGCGGCGATCCCGGCATCGGCAAATCGACGCTGCTCACCCAGGCGGCCGCGGCACTGGCGTCAAAAGGCCACCGTATCGTCTATGTCTCGGGCGAAGAGGCGGTCGCGCAGATCAGGCTGCGGGCGCAGCGGCTTGGCGTTGCCTCCTCTCCGGTGGAACTTGCCGCCGAGACCAATGTCGAGGACATCCTGGCGACAATAGCCGACGGCAAGCGGCCTGACCTGGTCATCCTGGATTCGATCCAGACGCTGTGGACCGACCTTGCCGATTCGGCGCCGGGGACCGTCACCCAGGTGCGCGCCGCCGCCCAGGCGATGATCCGTTATGCGAAATCCACAGGGGCGGCGATCGTGTTGGTCGGCCATGTCACCAAGGAAGGCCAGATCGCCGGGCCGCGTGTCGTCGAGCACATGGTCGACGCCGTGCTCTACTTCGAAGGCGAAGGCGGCCATCATTACCGCATCCTGCGCACGGTGAAGAACCGTTTTGGACCGACCGACGAGATCGGTGTCTTCGAAATGTCGGACAAGGGCCTGCGCGAGGTCGCCAACCCGTCCGAGCTTTTCCTTGGCGAACGCCATGCCAAATCGCCGGGTGCGGCGGTTTTCGCCGGCATGGAGGGGACGAGGCCGGTGCTGGTCGAGATCCAGGCGCTGGTCGCGCCCTCCTCTCTCGGCACGCCGCGCCGCGCCGTCGTCGGCTGGGATGGCGCCCGGCTGTCGATGATCCTGGCGGTTCTCGAAGCCCATTGTGGCGTGCGCTTCGGCAGCCACGATGTCTATCTCAACGTCGCCGGCGGCTACCGCATCTCGGAGCCCGCGGCCGATCTCGCGGTGGCGGCGGCCCTGGTTTCCTCGCTCACCGGTCTTGCCCTTCCCGCCGATTGCGTCTATTTCGGCGAAATCAGCCTTTCGGGCGCCGTGAGGCCGGTTGCGCATGCGCAACAGCGCCTCAAGGAAGCCGAAAAGCTGGGTTTTGGAAGCGCGGTTCTGCCCTCGGGCAGCGGGGAATTGGCCGGGGGGATCGGGGCTGGTTCTTTCCAGCCGACCGAGCTTGCCGACCTCGTGGCACGCATAGCCGGCTCACGCCGAAGCCGCGTGGACGAACAAGATTAGAGCATCGGACCCGAAAGCGGAAACCGGTTTTGGGAAAACCCGATGCTCCGCGCTATAATGCGGCTCATGGAGTGGGGCGAAAGACATGCCGATTACGCTGCTTGACGGAATTCTCGTCGGCTTCACTCTGGTCTCGGCGATGCTCGCCATGGTTCGCGGCTTCTCGCGCGAAGTCCTGTCCGTTGTCTCCTGGGCAGCAGCGGCGGCGGCGGCTTTCTTCTTCTACAAGCCGGTCCTGCCTTACCTGAAGCCCTACATCGAGAATGAAAAGATCGCCATGGCGGCCTCCGCCGGCGTCGTCTTCATCGTCGCGCTGATCGTCGTCTCGGTCATCACCATGAAGCTCGCCGACTGGATCATCGATTCCCGAATCGGCGCGCTCGACCGCACGTTGGGCTTCCTCTACGGCGCCGCGCGCGGCATACTGGTCGTTGCCGTGGCCCTGCTGTTCTTCAACTGGCTGGCCGGCGCCAAGGCTCCCGCCTGGGTCACGGATGCCAAGTCGCGGCCGCTGCTCGAGCAGATAGGCGCCAAGCTCGAAAGCCTGCTGCCCGAGGATCCGGAAAACGCCATCCTCAAGAAGCTCAACCCGAATCAGCCGGCCGCGGAGACGCCCGCGGCTCCGGACGCCCCGGCGGCGGATGCTCCCGCGGGTGGCGACGATGCCAACACGCCGGCACCTGACGATGAACCCGCAACACCGCCGACGGACAACGCACCGGCCAATCCGGCCCCGGCTGCACCGGCAAACTGACGCCAAAAACGGCGTCAGGACCTGACGATGGTGTGAACGGCTGCACGGCGCGCGTTGCTTTCGACGCGAACCCGCACTATATGGCGATTTTAGCGGAGCTTAAGATGGCAGACGCAGACGACGTGCTTTCCGCCGAGGCCGACGACCATTTCCACGACGAATGCGGCGTGTTCGGCATTTTCGGCCGACAGGATGCCGCGGCCATCGTCACACTGGGCTTGCATGCGCTCCAGCACCGCGGACAGGAAGCAGCCGGTATCGTTTCGTATGACGGCAGCCAGTTCCATGTCGAACGCCATGTCGGCCTGATCGGCGACACCTTCACCAAGCAGCGCGTCATCGACAGCCTGCAAGGCAACCGCGCCATCGGCCACACACGCTACGCCACGACGGGCGGCGCCGGCATGCGCAACATCCAGCCCTTCTTCGCCGAGTTGGCCGATGGCGGCTTCGCCGTTGCCCACAACGGCAATCTGACCAATGCCATGACCGTGCAGCGCGCGCTGCAGAAACAAGGCGCGATCTTCTCGTCCACCTCCGATACCGAGACGCTTTTGCACCTTGTCGCCACCAGCAAGGAACGCGATCTGAACTCGCGTTTCATCGATGCGGTGCGGCAAGTCGAGGGCGCCTTCTCGCTGGTGGCGATGACGGCCAAGAAGATGATCGGCTGCCGCGATCCGCTCGGCATCCGCCCGCTGGTGCTGGGCGATCTCGACGGCGCCTGGATCCTGGCCTCCGAAACCTGCGCGCTCGACATCATCGGCGCGCGTTTCGTGCGCGACCTGAAACCCGGCGAGATGGTCGTCGTCACGTCCAAGGGCATTGAGAGCCTGTTCCCCTTCGAGCAGCAGAAGAGCCGCTTCTGCATCTTCGAATATGTCTATTTCGCGCGGCCGGATTCCTCGGTCGAAGGTCGCAACGTTTATGAGGTTCGCAAGCGCATTGGCGCCGAACTTGCGGTGGAAAGTCCGGTCGAGGCCGACATCGTCGTGCCGGTGCCGGATTCGGGCACGCCGGCGGCCATCGGCTTCAGCCAGGCTGCAGGAATCCCCTTCGAGCTCGGCATCATCCGCAACCATTATGTCGGCCGCACCTTCATCCAGCCCGGCGATTCGATCCGCCACATGGGCGTCAAGCTGAAGCACAACGCCAACCGCCGCATGATCGAGGGCAAGCGCGTGGTGCTGGTCGACGACAGCATCGTGCGCGGCACCACCAGCCAGAAGATCGTGCAGATGGTGCGCGACGCCGGTGCCAAGGAAGTCCATATGCGCATCGCCTCGCCGCCGACACGCGCCTCCTGCTTCTACGGCGTCGACACGCCGGAGAAGTCGAAGCTTTTGGCATCGCGCATGTCGGTGGAGGAGATGGCCGAGTTCATCCGCGTCGATTCGCTCGGCTTTCTCTCCATCGACGGGCTCTACCGCGCCGTCGGTGAGACCAGCCGCGACAACGACCAGCCGCAATTCTGCGACGCCTGCTTCACCGGCCAGTATCCGACCCGCCTGCTCGACTTCGAAGGCCACGACAATGTGCGCACGCTGTCGCTGCTGGCGACGAGCGGGACGTAGGGTTGCCGGATCGTTACTTTTTTAGCCAGATTTCCGGAATCCATCGCATGACCCTCGACCTTACCGGCCGCGTTGCGGTCGTCACCGGCGCTTCGCGCGGCATCGGCTATTTCATCGCCAAGGAATTGGCTGCCGCCGGCGCGCATGTCATCGCGGTCGCGCGCACTGTCGGCGGCCTGGAAGAGCTCGACGATCAGATCAAGGCGGCCGGCGGCCAGGCGACACTGGTGCCGCTCGACCTCGCCGACATGGCCGGCATCGACCGGCTGGGCGGCGCCATCCACGAACGCTGGGGCAAGCTCGACATTCTCGTCGCCAATGCCGGCGTGCTCGGCGTGATCTCTCCGATCGGCCATGTCGAAGCAAAGACCTTCGAGAAGGTGATGACCATCAACGTCACCTCGACATGGCGACTGATTCGCTCGGTCGACCCGCTGCTGCGGCTCTCCGACGCCGGAAGAGCGATCATCCTGTCTTCCAACGCGGCGCACTCGGCCCGCGCTTTCTGGGCGCCCTACGCGGCGTCCAAGGCCGCGGTCGAGACGATGATGCGCTCCTGGGCGCATGAGACGCAAAGCCTGCCGCTGCGCGTCAATGCCGCCGACCCCGGCGCCACCCGCACCGCCATGCGGGCGCAGGCTGTGCCGGGCGAAGATCCCGAGACGCTGCCGCACCCCTCCGAGATCGCCAAGCGCATCGTGCCGCTGGCCAGTCCGGAGCTGAAAGAGACCGGATTGATCTTCCAGGCCAAGCACAATCGCTTCGTCGCCTACCGGCAGCCGGAATAAAACTTGACTGCGAGGCGGATTAAATAGGCCTCCGGCAACGTTTCTTCGAATGTACTCATTCGAAGCCCAACCGGAGGACCATCATGCGCAAACTGCTTCTCGCCACCGCCGCCACCCTGATCGCAGCCGCGGGCGCCGCCTATTCGCAAGACGCAACGATGAGTTTCTTCGTCACCAGTGCCGGTTCGGGCAAGGGCGCCGATCTCGGCGGCCTCAAGGGTGCCGACGCGCATTGCGCCTCGCTGGCGGAAGCCGCCGGCGTCACCGGCAAGACCTGGGCTGCCTATCTTTCGACCAGCGACACCGATGCGCGCGACCGTATCGGCAAGGGGCCGTGGGTGAACGCCAAGGGCGTCAAGATCGCAGACGACGTCGCCTCCCTGCACAGTGACGCCAACGGCATCACCAAACAAACTGCGCTGAACGAGAAGGGCGAAATGGTCAACGGACGCGGCGACAAACCGAACCGCCACGACATGCTGACCGGCTCCAAGCCCGATGGCACCAAGATCGCCGACCAGACCTGCGGCGACTGGACGATGAGCGGGGCTGAGGGAGCCGCGATGATGGGCCATCATGACCGCACCGGCCTCGACGAATCGGCTGCCGCCAAATCCTGGAATTCCTCGCATGCCTCGCGCGGCGGCTGCAGCCAGGAGGCACTGAAGGGCACCGGCGGCGACGGCCTTTTCTATTGTTTCGCAACCAACTGAGCCAATCGGCCTTCAAAAATTGGGGCTGAAACCCACCGCCACATCACGCGCCTGTGATGCGGCGGTGGAAGGCTGCGTCGCGGTCATGCTTTCGTCATTTCCGTGGAGTTGGTAGGATTGCAGCGACTCCCACAACAGGCGCCCAACTGGCAGAGGAAATCCCCATGGCTACGACCGCAGCAGCGTTGGTCTGGTATCTGGTAATCGCCGGCCCGCAGGGCGGCATGGTCGTGCTGCCCAGCACCTTCGACAAACGCGAACAGTGCACCGCCGCCATCACCGAATATCAGAAGCAGCCGACACCGGCCGGCTGGTCGGTACAATGCGTGCCCAGCGCCTCGCCCTTCACCGACGAAGGCGACGCCGAAGAGCCGGCAGCACAGTAATGAGCGTAATCTCCCCCTCGAGGGGGAGATGGCCGGCAGGCCAGAGGGGGTCGCCGCGCGTGGAGCGCCGGTATCCTCTTTTCAACTTAGGAGGTCGCGTCCCGTCGTGCCGATCCCCTCTGTCGCTTTCGGCGACATCTCCTCCTCAAGGGGGAGATCCTCAACGCCGTGCACTCACCGTCAGCTCCGGCTTCTGGCTGATGGTCTGGAACACAACGCAATAGCGCTCGGTCAGCTTAAGCAGCGAGTCTATCCGCTCCTGCGGCTCGTTTGTGTCGAGGTTGAAATTGAGCCGGATGGCGCGAAAGCCGACCGGCGCATCCTTGGCGACACCGAGCGTGCCGCGAAAATCAAGATCGCCTTCGGCCTCCACCGTGGCGGCGCCGAGCTTGAACTCGAGCGCCGTCGCCACCGCCTTCAGCGTCACCCCGGCGCAGGCCACCAAGGCCTCCAGCAGCATGTCGCCCGAGCAGAGCTCGAGGCCTGAGCCGCCTGTTGCCGGATGCAGTCCGGCGATGGCGAGCGCCCTGCCCGTCTCCACCTTGCAGGCAACCGACTGGTCGTCGATCGAGCCCTTGGCGCGAAGCGTGATCAGGGCCTGCGAAGCATCGTCACGATAGGCCTGCTTCAGCGGCGCCTGCATGGCCTTCAATTCGGTCGCATCCATCCGCTGTCCCTTCGTCGACTGTTTCCGCCGCCTGCATAAACCCATCCGTCAAGAGTTGCGCCGATCGCCACGAGATGGCAATGCCATTCAGCAATACGGGCCAACGGCGCCCCCCTCTGTCCAGCCGGACATCTGTCCGCAAAGGGAAGAGCGGATGTCACGCCGGCTTTCGCCCATCGTCAACGCCGCCAACGGCGTTGCCGAAGACCCTGCCAGTCTTCGTCTGCCAGGAGTTGTCCGGCAGGACGAAGGGAGACGTGAAGGAAACGCGGCAGTGTCAGTTGCTCAACCATACAGCCATTTCCTTTGACTTCGATCATCTCGGCCATACCTATGCGGGAGTCGTTCTCGCGGAGCCATCATGCCGGTCAAGCTGAAACTGATCTTCGTTATCCTGCCGCTGCTTGCCGCCCTGGCGCAGCCCGTCCTGGCTGAAACAGCGGAGCGGCCGGCACCCTCGGGCGGCGTGCTGTCCCTGCTGCCGCCGCCGCAGACCACCAACCATTCGATCACCCTTGCCGGGCGCCAGCTGGATTACAAGGCAAAGGCCGCCACCCTGTCGCTGCTGTCCGGCAAGGGCGACGTCACGGCGGAGATTTTCTATGTCGCTTACACGCTGCAGCCAACGGCAAGCGGGGCCAAAGACCCGCATCGGCCGATCACCTTCGTGTTCAACGGCGGCCCTGGAGCAGCTTCCGCCTATCTGCATATCGGCGCGCTCGGTCCAAGGATAATCGCGACGGGGTCCGACGGCGAATTCCTGCCCTCACCGCAAAGACTCATTGACAATCCGGACAGCTGGCTCGACATGACCGATCTCGTCTTCGTCGATCCGGTCGGAACCGGATATAGCCGCGAGGCACCTGGCCAGGACACGCACGACTTCTGGGGCGTCAATCAGGATGCCAGTTCGATAGGCGCCTTCATCCGGCTCTATCTCGCGCAGAACGGCCGCACCGGATCGCCGCTGTTCCTCGCCGGCGAAAGCTATGGCGGGTTCCGTGCGGCGCTGCTCGCCAGGACATTGCAAGAAGATATCGGCATCAGTCCGAACGGCATCGTGCTTATCTCGCCGGCGCTGGAGTTCACGCTGGTACAGCCCGACGAATTCGAGCCGCTGCATTGGGCGCTCGAACTGCCTTCGATGGCGGCGGTGCGCCTACGCGCCGAAGGCGTCAGCGGCGATGCGTTGCGGGAGAAGCTGGCCGAAGTCGAGCATTATGCGCTGGGCGATTACCTTACCGCGCTCACCAGCGGACTGGAGCAAGGCAAGCGCCTGGCAAGCCAACGCGTGGCTGACATCACCGGCCTGCCGCTCGACCTCGTGCAGCGGAACTCCGCCCGCATCCCGACCGGCCTGTTCGCAAGGGAATTCGCGCATGCCAGCGGCAAAGTGCTCAGCCCATATGACGCCACGATCGGCACGGCCGACATCGCGCCCGAGAGCGCCCGCATCGCCGGCCCGGATCCAGTGCTCGACCGCAGCGTGCCTGCGCTGACGTCGGCTTTCGTCGGCTATATCAGCGACGAACTGAATTTCCGCACCGACGTCAGCTATCGGCTGCTCAATGGCGAAATCAGCCACAATTGGGATTACGGGACCAGCGCCTCACGGCAAGGCTATGCCGGGGTGATGGACGATCTGCAGCGCGCGCGCTCGCTGAACCCTTCGCTCGGCGTCGTGATCGTCAACGGCTACACCGACCTTGTCACACCTTACCTCGCCTCGCGCTATCTGGTGAACCAGATCCCGTCGCTCGCCAATGCCAAGCCTATCCGTCTCGATGTCGTCGAGGGCGGGCACATGATGTATTTCAGATCCGATGGTCGGCGCGCCCTGAAAGAGGCCGCTTTGGAGCTTTACCAGGCGACGCAGTAAGCTTTGCGACAATGCGGCTCGCCATGGAACCCCTGCCCCAACACAAGCACGGGGCTGGCGTAGCGCTGTACCGACTTTCGCCCATATAGCTTGGTGCCGAGGGAGCTGAATTCCCAGGTCCCTCGTGTCGCTCCTCACAGCATTTCTGCCGCTCCGGCAATTTTGGTCCCATGCGCCTTATGGCCGATATCGCCATTCTCGAAGCACGCGAGCGGGTTCTTGCCGGCATCCTGCTGACCGGTGCGGCCTATCTCCTGTTTTCGACGCAAGATGCTTCGATCAAGCTGCTGGTCGTTGGAATGAGCGTCTGGCAGATCATGTTCTTCCGCAGCATCACCATTCTGGGCGCCTGCGCGGCGATAGGCGGGCGACAGCTGTTTGCCGACACAGTGCGCTCGCCGATCGTGCGGCCGATGCTGGTGCGCAGCGCCTTCACGCTTGCCGCCTGGCTCTGCTACTACAACGCCGCACGCAGCCTGCAGCTCGCCGAACTGACTACCGTCTATTATGCGGCGCCGATCATCGTCACCGTGCTTTCGGTGGTTATGCTCGGCGAAAAGGTGCCGATGCTGCGCTGGCTGGCGGTGCTGATCGGCTTTGCCGGCGTGTTCGTCGCTTGCGATCCGACCCATCTCGGCCTGTCCGTGCCGGTGCTGCTGGTGCTGGCGGCCGCCTTTTTGTGGGGCATCGCCATTGTGCTCTTGCGCAGGACCGCCCTTGCCGAGCGTTCGATGATCCAGCTCCTGCTCAACAATTTCTATTTCCTGCTGTTTTCGGCGGTGCCGGCGCTGTTGTGGTGGAAGACACCCGACTGGACCCAGTTGCTGCTGCTTGCCAGCGTCGGCGCGCTCGGCGGCCTCGCGCAATATCTTCTCTTCGAAGGTATGAAGCGCACGCCGGCCTCGGTCCTGGCGCCGCTGGAATACACCTCGCTGTTGTGGGCGTTCGCGCTCGGTTTTGCGATCTGGGGCGACGTGCCGCGCCGCGAGGTGTTCCTGGGTGCTGCCCTGATCGTCGTCGCCGGCCTGCTGATCGTCGGCACCGAGCATTTCCGCAAACGGCTATGATGTGGCCACCGTCATTGCTGACACTACGATGTCAGGACCAAACGGCGTAGGTTTACCGCATGACTGACATTGCAGCTGCCACCGACACCGCCGCGGAGCGTACGCTCGGCATCATCCTGGTGTCGTCCTCGGCCGCCGTCTTCGGCCTGACCGGCGTTCTGACAAAGTCGATCCATGCCGACCCGCTGACCATCATCTGCTGGCGCGGCTTTGTCGGCGCGATCCTGATCAGCCTGTATGTGCTTTGGCGGCGTCACCGTTCCGGCAAGCGCGAAACGCTGCGGCTTGGCTGGCGCGGCTGGCTGCTGGCGGTGGAAGGGGCGCTGGCCAGCATCGCCTTCATCTCCGCGTTCAAGTTCACCTTCGTTGCCAATGTCGCCGTCATCTACGCCACCGCGCCCTTTGTCACCGCGCTGCTGGCCTGGGTTCTGACGCGCGAACCGTTCCGACTGCAGACGATGATTGCCGCCGCCGTGTCGCTGTGCGGCGTGGCGATCATGGTCTGGTCCGGCTTCGGCACCGGCAATCTGTTCGGCGACGGACTGGCACTGCTGATGACCATCGGCAGCGGCCTCTACATGATCATGGTGCGCGCCTTCCGCGACACGCCCGTGGTGTGGGCCGGTGCGGTGTCGGCCTTCCTGTTGTTCGTGCTCGGTTGGGTCGTCACCGATCCGCTGGCGGTTTCGCCAAGGGATGCCGTTCTGCTCGCCACTTTCGGCGCGTCCTTCGCACTCTCCTCGATCCTTTGGACGGAGGGCGCGCGGCTCATCCCGCCGGCGGAATCCGGGCTGCTCGGCTCGGCGGAAGTGCCGTTCGCGATCCTGTTTGCCTTCCTGTTCCTGGGCGAGATTGCGCCGGCCGCCAGCATGATCGGCGGCGCCATCGTGCTGTGTGCGGTGTTTGCCCATGCGGGGCGGGATTGGCTGATGGCCCGCTCGCTGCGCATGGCGTCAAATATTTCTTAAAAAGTGACACAGTCACGGAACCATCATAGGGGTCAAGGCATTGTTGGTGCGACGGGCCATCCCCAAGTCCCCCCAAACCCCTCGGCCCGTCCTACCTCCAAGCCGACCGCAAGGTCGGCTTTTTCTTTGGGCATTCAGCCGACCGACAAGGCAAGGTTGCCGCTGAGCAGGGTTGCCAGATCGGCTGCCGAACCACCGGCACCGGCACGCAGCCGGATTGCGAACTCAGCCATCGGAACCTGCGGCAGGCCAAGCTCGCGCGGCGCCTCGACAATGCCGGAATGGGCAAAGCGGGCCGTTCGCAGCGTCAGCGCGACACCGGCGTTCACGGCCGTGCGCAGGCCGGCCAGGCTGGCACTGCCGGCAGCGATGCGGTAGCGGCGGCCGGCAGCATCGAGTGCGGCAAGTGCTGCTTCGCGAAAACCGCAATACGGATCCAGCAGCGCCAGCGGCAATTCCTCTTGCCGCGTGGCCAGCCCCTTCTGTGAGCATAGCCATATCATCGGCTCGCGCAGCACGCCGACTTCGTCCGACGCCGCGGCCTGGCGCATGACGATCGCCAGATCGAGGCCGCCAGACTGCAGCGCCTGCGCCAGTTCGGCGGAACGGCCGACCCGCAGTTCGATCCTGACACGCGGATGACTGGCGGCGAAGGCACGCAGCAGGTCCGGCAGGCCGCTGTCGGCGAAATCCTGCGTCGTGCCGATGGCGACGCGTCCGGCAGCGCGCGCGCCCTTCAGTGCCAGCCAGGCCTCGCGATGTGCTGCAAGGATGCGCCTGGCATGACCGACGAGGTCCTCACCCGCCGGCGTCAGGCCGCGCCCCCGCCCTTGCGGCGCCAGCAGCGGCTCGCCGACGATTTCCTCCAGCCGCTGCATCTGGGCGGTCACCGCCGAGGGCGAACGGCCGACGCTTGAAGCCGCCTGGGCCAGCGAGCCGCTGTCGACGAAAGCAAGGAAGGTTCTGAGCAGATCAGGATCGAGCGTTTCCATAATTCGATAATATCGAATCTTCAATCAAAAACAATTCGATTTTTTTTACCTAAGGATGATGACATGCTCCTTCCAACGGCGATCAGACGCCGCTCGAACCAAGGAGAAGAGAAATGCCCATCATCACCGTCAGCGTCACCGGCAAGCCCGACGCGGCTCTTTCCGCCAGCATCGCAAAGGAGGTCACCGAAATCACCGCGACGCAGTTGCGCAAGGATCCGACGATCACAGCCGTCGCCGTGTCCTATATCGATCCGCAGCACTGGTTCGCCGGCGGCAAGTCGCTGGCCGAGCATGGCTCCAACACGTTCTGGCTTGATATCAAGGTGGTCGACGGCACCAACACCAAGCTTGAGCTGGAGGCCTATCTGAAAGCGATCTTCGCAGCCTTCGGCCGCCTGCTGGGCGGCGTACACGAGGAAAGCTACGCGTTCGTGCATGAAGTGCCGGCCGCCGCTTACGGCTATGGCGGCAAGACGCAGGAGTTCCGTTTCATCAGCGGACGGTTGAAGGCGTCGTGAGCAGCGCCGACTCCCCTTCCCCCACACAAGGGGGGAAGGCAAGAGGCGTATTCATCCGCATTGACCTTGCTCCCACATCGTCTAGGTTCTGGCCGAAGCGGCCGCGAAAGAGCCGAGATGACAAAATCGTTGGGAGAGACGCGGCATGGTCCTGACACTGGCGCTGCTTGCGGGTCTTGTTCTGGCCTGGTTGCTGATCGGCGTGGTGGAAAAATTCCGCCTCGGCCTGCGCTTCACCCAGGCGCTGCTCTATGTGCCGTTCAAGCTCGCCTACCGGATCGCCGACTCCCGCATCAGCATCGCCCGCAAGGCGCAGGCCCCGGTCATCTACGTCATCTCGCATCAATCGCGTTTCGAACCGGCGCTGATGCTGTCGCTTCTGCCGGACGATACGCTGCATATTCTCGATGAGGTCTCGGCGCGCTCGCCTTGGCTCGAACCGTGGCGCGAGCTTGGCCGCACCATCGCCTTCAACGCCGAACACCTCTTCGTCAGCCGCCGGCTGGTGCGCGTACTCAAAGGCAAAGGCCGGCTCGCCGTTTATCTGCCGGATGCCGTCGAGCCCGACGTCAAGACGTTTCGGCTGTTTCGGGCGGTCACCCGCATCGCCATGCAGGCCGACGCCATGATCGTGCCGATCTTCGTCGGCGGCGCGCGCTGCCTGCCGGTGTCGTTGATGCCGGCGGACAAAGCACCACGGCACTGGTTTCCGCAGCTGTCGATCAGCGTGTTGGAGCCGATGACGATCGCCGAACTGATGGCTCGCAATCCCGACCAGGCCTCGAACACCAATGCGCTGTTCGACCGTGTCGCCGAGGCGCGGCTTTTCGGCACCGACCTCGATCGCAGCCTGTTCCTGGCCATGCGCGATGCCGCCGACCGCGTCGGCGCTTCGCACACGATCATCGAGGACGTCATCTCGGGTGCGTTGAGCTACCGCAAGATGTTCATTGGCGCCCGCGTCCTGGGCCGCCGCTTCGAGGCGATCACGGCGCCAGGCGAAGCGGTCGGGCTGATGCTGCCCAACGCCAATGGGGTCGTGCTGTCGCTCACCGGCCTTCTGTCGACCGGCCGGGTGGCGGCGATGATCAACTACACGGCCGGCCCGGCGAGCGCCACTGCGGCCGTGCGCACCGCGGTGATCCGCACAGTCATCTCATCGCGTGCCTTCGTCGAGAAGGCTGACCTCGCCGATATCGTCGCGGCGGTCGAAAAGGGCGGTGCAAAGCTGCTGTGGCTGGAGGACGTGCGGGAGAGCGTCACCGCGCTGGACAAGCTCGCCGCCGCCTTGCTGTGGCGCTGGCCGCTGCAGCGGCAGGATGCGACCAAGCCGGCGGTGATCCTGTTTACTTCCGGCTCGGAAGGCACGCCGAAGGCGGTGGTGTTGTCGCACAAGAACCTGCTTGCCAATGCCATGCAGGCCGAGGCGCGCATCACCATCTCACCCGCCGACATCCTGCTCAACGTGTTGCCGGTGTTCCACTCCTTCGGCCTGACGGGCGGCACGATCCTACCGCTGGTCACCGGGGTAAAGCTGTTCCTCTACCCTTCGCCGCTGCACTACAAGATCATCCCCGAGGTGGCGCGCAAGGTGAAACCGACCATCATGTTCGGCACCGATACGTTCCTCGCCAACTATGCGCGCACCGCCAAGGACGGCGATTTCTCCAGCCTGCGCTTCGTCGTCGCCGGCGCCGAGGCGGTGAAGCCGGAAACCCGCCGCGTCTATCGCGAACGCTTCCAGGCCGAGATCATCGAAGGTTTCGGGCTGACCGAGGCAGCACCGGTGGTTGCCGTCAACACGGCCATCCATGGCCGCGACGGGACGGTGGGGCGGCTGCTGCCGGCCATGCGCATGAAGCTCGAGCCGGTCGAAGGCATCAGCGATGCCGGCCAATTGTGGCTCGACGGACCGAACCTGATGATGGGCTACATGACATCGGACCGCCCCGGTGAGTTGCAGCCGCTGACCGGCTGGCACGACACCGGCGACATCGTTGCCGTCGACCGCGAAGGCTTCATCACCATCCGGGGCCGCGCCAAGCGCTTCGCCAAGATCGCCGGCGAGATGGTGTCGCTGGGTGCGGTCGAGATGCTGGTGCAGTCGCTGTGGCCGGAAGAACGCCATGCAGCTGTGGCCGTGCCGGACAAGCGGCGTGGCGAGCGCATCGTACTGGTCACCACCGCCGACGATGCCAACCCGGATGAGTTGCGCAAGTTCGGCAAACAGGCGGGTGCAGCCGAACTGATGGTGCCGAACGACATCGTCAAAGTCGAGGAAATCCCGGTGCTGGGGTCCGGCAAGACCGACTATGTGTCGACGAGGAAACTGGCGATCGACAGGCTGGGGCTCGGCGTGGCGGCCTGAGTCAAATCAAGCATTTCGGCGAATTTTCTAACCTATATCGGAGGGCGGCACCTTCTCGCCCTCGCGCTTGGCGCGCTTGGAATAGGCGCGCACGCTGAACGGCAGGAAGATCAGGTAGCCGGCGACCGAAGCGGTCAGCGTGTACCAGGGATAGGTCATCAGCAGGAGCACGTAGAGCACGACACCGAGGATGATCGGCAACACCCTGTCGCCCGGAATTCTCAGGCTCTTGCCGGAATAGACCGGCAGCCGGCTGACCAGCAGAAAGGCGACCAGGATGGTGAAGCCAGTGGCGACGAAGGCCGCTGGACGACTGGGCTCCAGCCCGGTGCGCAGGAAATAGAGATAGAGTGGCAGCATCACCAGCACGGCGCCCGCCGGCGCCGGCACGCCGACGAAATATTCGGACTGCCACAGGTGGCGATCGCCCTTCTCGTCGTCGAGAACGTTGAAACGGGCGAGGCGCAGCCCACAGGCGATGGCGAACAGGAGTGCTGCGATCCAGCCCGGCGAGCCGGCGCGGTCGAGCAGGAAGGCATAGAGTACCAGAGCCGGGGCCACTCCGAAATTGACGATGTCGGCCAGCGAATCCATCTGGGCGCCGAATTTGGAAGTCGCCTTCAGCATCCGCGCCAGGCGGCCGTCAATGCCGTCAAGGAAGGCGGCAAGCAGCACCATCACCACCGCCGGCTCGAAGCGGCCTTCGAAACCGAAGCGGATGCCGGACAGGCCTGCGCAGATGGCAAGCACGGTGACGAGGTTGGGCAGCACCATGCGCATCGGGATCTCGCGGATGCGCGGACCGCCGCTGGCATGGGCCTCGAACTTTTTGTATTGCGTGCCCACCGTCAGGAAATCCGCACGAGGGGGGTGCCGGCCACACCGCCGAATTCGGCCAGCACGGTTTCGCCGCCGACCGCCGTCTGACCAACGGCAACACGCGGCGTGGCGGTCAAGGGCAGGAACACATCGACACGTGAGCCGAAGCGGATCAGGCCAAAACGCTCGCCGATGGCGATCGAGCCGCCGGCCTCGGCCCAGCAGACGATGCGCCGCGCCACCAGGCCGGCGATCTGGACGGCGGCTATCGTGCCATTGGGGCTTTCGATGACCAAGCCGTTGCGTTCGTTCTCGGTGCTTGCCTTGTCGAGTTCGGCATTGAGGAATTTTCCAGGCCGATGCTCGATCCTGGCGATGCGGCCGCGCACCGGAGCGCGATTCACGTGGCAGGAGAAGACGTTCATGAACACCGAGATGCGGGTCATTTCGACGTTGCCGAGGCCAAGTTCGCGCGGCGGCACGGCCGGCCCGACCGCCGAAATGACGCCGTCGGCGGGACTGACCACGAGGCGATCGTCGACCGGCGTGACGCGTTCGGGATCACGGAAGAAATAGACGCACCAGGCCGTCAGGATAAGGCCTATCCAGAACAGGATCGACGAGAAATAGCCAAGGAAAAGGGTTGCCGCGCCAAAGGCCGCGATAAAGGGATAGCCTTCGCGATGGATCGGTACGAACGCGTTCTTGACCGTATCGACAAGGCTCATCGGGCTGGGGCAGGCTCCGTTTCAATTGCGGCCTCAATAGCCGAAAGCCCCCCTCGCCGCAACGCAACAATCGGCAAGGTAGCTTCGGACGCAACGGGGAGAAGGGACGATGCGCTTGCCCGTCGGCATCATTCTCGCCAGAATTCGAACCGCCGCCGGTTCAAATCGCGGAGAAAAGGTCGGCCGCCCATGATGCGGAACCCAAGCAACGCGCAGCGCATTGCCAGGCGATCGGCTGCCATGAGTGCAGGTCTGGTTACCTTGCCTGTATTGAACGGCAGCGCATTCGGTCAAGCCAAGCCGTCCTTCGACTGCGCCAAGAGCAGTGCGGCACCGGCAAGGAGGGTCGTACGGAGCCGCCTTCATGCGGCGCCAATAGGCGTGCCGATGGCATTTTTTCCTGAGCAAAAAGCAGTAGGCCGCTGTCGGGAGACCTCCTCCTCGTCCGTCCTTGGGGAGAAAGCGCTTCATCACACCCGCAAGGGCCGATGGCGCGCGCAATGTGGAGGCTCCCGATCATGCAGACATCATCAGGCAACAAAGCTCGTGTCGTCACCGCCGGCCTCGCCTTCGGGGAATCGCCGCGCTGGCATGACGGGCGCCTCTGGCTCTGCAACTGGGGCACCGGCGAGATCGTCGCCGTCGATGCCGACGGCAACCGCGAGGTTACGCTTACCGTGCCGGCTGTCCTGCCCTACTCCATCGACTGGCTGCCGGATGGTCGTCTGCTCGTTGTGTCAGGTCGTGAAGGCTTGCTGCTGCGGCAGGAAGCCCATGGCGCGCTTGTCATCCACGCCGATCTGCGACCCCTGTCGAAAAGCCCTTGGAACGAGACCGTCGTCGATGGGCGCGGCAACGTCTATGTCAATGGCGGCGGACCGGCGCCGGCGTCGGGCGAGCATTTCGGCCCCGGCACCATCGTGCTGATCGGCCCCGATGGCGCGGTTCGACAGGTGGCCGAGAACATCGCCTTTGCCAATGGCATGGCGGTGACCCCGGACAACAGGACGCTGATCGTCGCAGAATCCCACGCCAACCGGTTGACCGCCTTCGACATCGCCGCCGACGGCAGCCTGGCCAACCGACGGGTCTGGGCCGATCTCGACGGCTATCCCGACGGCATTTGCCTCGATGCCGAAGGGGCGGTCTGGTACGCGGATGTGCCCAACAAGCACTGCGTGCGGGTGCGCGAAGGCGATGAGGTGTTGCAGACGGTCACCGTCGATCGCGGCTGCTTTGCCTGCATGCTGGGCGGCACCGACAGGAAAACGCTGTTCATCCTCGCCGCCGAATGGCGCGGGTTCGAACACATGGTCAGCGACGCCCGCACAGGCCAGGTGCTCAGCGTGGAAGCGCCGACACCTGGCGTCGGTTGGCCGTAAGCAGCCTTACTACAGCCCCGGCACCCGCTGATAGTTGGCGATATCGGCGCGCACGCCGAGCCGGGCAATCGTCTCCTGCGGGTCGAAGGCGATGCGCTCGTGCGCCGCCTTGACGATCGGCACGACATCGTCGACGGCCGCCTGGCTTTCCCATTCGACGATCGTCACAAGGTTGAATTCGCCCGGCCCTGAGAATTGCTCGAGCAGGAAATCCTGCACGAAGCCTTGTTGCAGGCGCAGCAATTCATGCGTTGTCCGGACCTTGGCGAGTATCTCCTCGCGAGCGGCGGCCGGGACGACGAACTTGTCCACCCTGAACACGCTGCCGCCGTCAACATTCTGATTTATCTTGCTCATTTCGATTGTTCCGTTCTTGATTCACGCTGGTTGGCGGGCTCCTAGGACGGCCTACAATCTCAACTTAAGTTGAGGTCAAGCGGAAATTTCAGCTGATCTGTGGAATGGCTCGGATGGCGACGCTGCCGATGTCCCCTCGTGGGGGAGATTGGCACTCCATCGCCTATGACACCTCCGACGTCCGCCGGCGAACGATGACGCCAAGCTCGTCGCCCTCGCGGGCGATGCGCAGCCGCTCCTCGGCTTCGGTCGCCTCGCGCTGGCGGTCCCACATCGAGGCATAGAGGCCATGCTTGCGCATCAGTTCGGCATGGGTGCCGCGCTCGGCGATCTGGCCATCCTGCAGCACGATGATCTCATCGGCGGTAATCACCGTCGACAGGCGGTGGGCGATGACGATGGTGGTGCGGCCGCGACTGACCAGATCGAGCGCGGCCTGGATCTCCTGCTCGGTGTGGCTGTCGAGCGCCGAGGTCGCTTCGTCGAGCATCAGGATCGGCGGCGCTTTCAGGATGGTGCGGGCGATCGCCACGCGCTGCTTCTCGCCGCCCGAAAGCTTCAGCCCGCGCTCGCCGACCATCGACTTGTAGCCATCGGGCAATCGCTCGATGAACGGCCCGATCTGGGCGAGTTCGGCCGCCTTGCGCATATCCTCCTCGCTGGCGCCGATGCGGCCATAGCGGATGTTGTAGGCGATGGTGTCGTTAAACAGCACAGTGTCTTGCGGCACCATGCCGATCGCGCCGCGCAGGCTCTCCTGCGTCACGTCCCTGATGTCCTGGCCGTCGATCAGCACCTGGCCGCCCTGCACGTCGTAAAAGCGGAACAGTAGCCGCGAGATGGTCGACTTGCCGGCGCCCGAGGGCCCGACAATGGCGACGGTCTTGCCGGCCGGCACCTCGAAGCTGATGCCCTTCAGGATCTTGCGGTTCGGGTCATAGGAGAAATGCACGTCGCGGAACTCGACCTTGCCGGCGCTGACCGCGAGCGGCCTGGCGTCCGGTTTGTCGACGATCTCCTGCGGCACATCCAAAAGATCGAACATCTGCTCGATATCGGTCAGCCCTTGGCGGATTTCGCGGTAGATGAAGCCGATGAAATTGAGCGGCACCGACAGCTGCATCAGCATGGCGTTGATGAAGACGAAGTCGCCGACCGTCTGCGTGCCGGCCTGCACCTCGAGCGCCGACATGCACATGACGATGACCGTGCCGAGGCCGAAGATGATGCCCTGGCCGAAGTTCAGCCAGCCGAGCGAGGTCCAGATGCGCGTCGCGGCAACCTCGTAGCGTGCCATCGAGCGGTCGAAGCGTTCGGCCTCCATGCCTTCGTTGTTGAAATATTTGACCGTCTCGTAATTGAGCAGCGAGTCGATCGCCTTGGTGTTGGCGTCGGTGTCGCTGTCGTTCATGTCGCGGCGGATCGAGATGCGCCAGTCGCTGGCGCGGACCGTGAACCAGACATAAACCCAGACGGTGACCGCGACGACGACCACATATTTCCAACCATAGGTGTAGGCAAAGATGCCGGTGGTCAGCGCGAATTCGAGGATGGTCGGCGCCGTGTTGAGCATGATGAAGCGCACGATCGTCTCGATGCCCTTGGTGCCGCGCTCGATGATGCGTGACAGGCCGCCGGTGCGCCGCTCCAGGTGGAAGCGCAGCGACAGTTGGTGCATGTGGACGAAGGTGCGGAAGGCGAGCTGGCGCACAGCATATTGGCCGACGCGGGCAAACAGCGCGTCGCGTAGCTGGTTGAAGCCTAGCTGCACCAGGCGCACGACATTGTAGGCGACGACCAGCATGACGGGCGCCAGCAGAAAAGTCGGCAGCGGCGGCACCGATTTGGCATCACCGGCGAGCGCGTCGGTCGCCCATTTGAAGAAATAGGGACCGGCGACCAGCGTCAGCTTGGCGATGACCAGCAACAGCGTTGCCCAGGTGACCCGAGCTCTCAGATCGGCGCGGTCCGCCGGCCACATGTAGGGCCACAGGTTGAGCAGCGTCTTGAAGGTCGAGGAGTCGGAGACGGTTTTTTCGGCCATTTCTTGTGCCTTCTTCTTATGTCTTTTTGACCATGATCTCGTCCGAAAACCGGGGTCCACTTTTCGGGATCATGGTCTAGCGGCCGGAGCAGCAGGAATTGACGAGCGCGGTCAGCGACGCCGAGACGTCGGCGAGCGCGGCGTGGTCGACCGCATAGCGCGAGCGCTGGCGATCAGGCTCGAAGCGCACCAGCCCTGCTTCGACCAGTATCTTCAGGTGTTGCGACACGGTGGACTGCGCCAGATCGAAACGATCGACGACTTCGCGGCAGCAACAGGAGCTGCTGGCCGACAGGTGCTTCAGGATTTCAATCCGCGCCGGGTGCGAAAGCGCTGCCAGCCGGGCGGCAACGGTGCGGCTGTCCAGGGCGCGGCCGGGCATACCTATTTCAGCTAGGGATTCGGTCATCGTCTATCGGCGATAAACGATGGGAAGGCATGGGGCAAGCTATGCCGATGGGTAGATAGTTCGCACAAGAACGGGCAGAGCGCTGGAACTGCCAATCTCCTCCTCGTGGGGGAGATCGGCTAGTCGCTGAAACCCTACGGCGCCTTGGCCGGCGCCGTCGTCGCCTGCTCGCCCATTGCCTTGAGGTCGGCGGCTTCGCCTTCCTTCGACTTTTCCGGGACCTTGAACACCTGCCCCGGCCAGATGCGGTCGGGATCGCTGATCTGGTCCTGGTTGGCGAGGTAGATGGTCGAGAAGCGCACGCCATGGCCGTAGACGCGCCGCGAGATCCGCCACAGCGTGTCGTTGCGGCGGATGATGACGGCGCCGTCGGCATGTTCGAGCTTGGGCGCCACGGTCTCGGGCACATCGCCTGGCGGCGTCGCCGCCGCAACGGCCGGAGCCTCGGTGGGGGGAGCCGGCATCGTGGCCGGTGCCGTCTCGGCCGGTGCCGTGGCAACGGCCGGCGCCTCTGTTGCTGGTGTGGCGGGAGCCGGTGCGGGTTCTGCAGGGGCAGCCGCGACAACAGCTGGTGCCGGGGGCGCTTCCGCGGCGGCAGGTGCGGCCGGCTTTGCTTCGGCAGGCTTGATCTCGGCAGGCGCCACGGCGGCGATCGCTTCGCCCGGCTCGCGCTCGAACGGCACGGCGGCGCGGGCCACCACTTTCACGCCGTCGGTATCGAGACCGTCGACATGGATGGTGTAGCTGCCGACCGGAATGTCGCGCGTCGCCTCGACGAGGAAGTGGCCGTCCGGCGATGTCTGCGCGTCCCCGAGCAGGATGTCGTTGGCATAGGCTCGCACCTTGCGGCCGGCATCGGCTAGGCCAGCGACAAAGATCTTGTTGCCGTCGATCTCGACCGCCTCGACGACGATCTTTGGCTCGGCCACGGCTGCCGCCGGCGGCGTCGCCGGCGCTGCCGGAGCAGTTGCTGCTTCAACCACGGCTGGTGCTGGAGCGGCTGGTGCCGGAGCGGTTGCGGGCGCTTCGGCCGCGGGAGCAGCCGGCGCGGCAGCCTGGTCGCCTGCAGCCGGTGCTGCCGGCTTTGTCTCGGGCGCGGGAACGGTGAGCAGTTCGGCCGGCTTGCCAGGCTCCTCGACCATGGCCAGCACCTGGCCGGCCGCATCCTTGGGAACCGAAACGACGGCGGTCTGCACCGAGGGCGTCACGACATCGCCCGTAGTCGCGCGCAGCGCGATCGTATAGTCGCCAGGCTTCAGCGGATCGTCGAGAATGATGACAAAGGCGCCATCCGGACCGGCAACCGTCGAGCCAAGCACCGTCGAGCCGTTGAGGATCTCCACCTTCGTGTTCGGCGCCGCATTGCCGGCAACGACGATCGAGCCATTGCTTTCGACGCGCACGACATCGAAGGACGGTGCGATCGGGCCGGCCGCGGCCGGCGCTGCCGGAGCCGCCGCATCCGTTGCCGGTGCGGCCGGTGCCGTTGCCTGGGGCACCGCAGCGGGAGCAGCCGGGACCTCCGCTGGCGGCAGCCGCGCTTCCGTGCCGGGATCGGCCGGTTTCGGCGCTGCGGGCGGCGTCAGCGCCGCCACTTCCGCCGGCGGCGTGTGATTAAGATACGGGTCGAGTGCGCCCGATACATAGGCGGTTCCCACGGCCGCAATGGTCCCACCCGCCGCGAACAGGAACGCCTTCAATGGATTAATTGCCATATTTCCCTACCCCTTAGCCACCTAACGCCGGTCTAGCCTGTTTTGCCAAAGCCGACAAGAAAAAGCCCGCCCTTGTTGACCCTTGGGGCTTGACCGCGCTTTCAGACCCAATCACCAATCATCGTTATGAACACGATTCGATCCGTCTGCGTCTATTGCGGCTCGTCTCCGGGCCGCGATGAAACCTATATCAAGGCCGGACACCTGCTCGGGCGCTCGATTGCCAAAGCGGGACTGCGGCTGGTCTATGGCGGCGGCACCAAAGGCATCATGGGCGCTGTCGCCGAAGGCGCGCTCAAGGCCGGCGGCAAGGTGACAGGCATCATTCCGCGCTTCCTGATCAACAAGGAAGCGACGGAAACCGCGCTGGACCGGCTCGATGAGCTCTTGATCACCGACAACATGCACGAGCGCAAACACAAGATGTTCGAGAAATCCGACGCCTTTGTGGCGCTGCCGGGCGGCATCGGCACGGTCGAGGAGATCGTCGAGGTCATGACCTGGGGGCAGCTCGGCCATCATCGCAAGCCGATCGTCTTCGGCAATGTCGGCGGATTCTGGGATCCGATGCTGGCGTTGCTCGATCACATGGCCGCCGAGGGCTTCATCCACACCGCGCAGCGGGTCAAGCCACTGGTCGTCGACGATCCCGAAGCGATCGTCGCCGCCATCATGGTGGCTGGATCCTCCGTCGATGCGCCGACCGAGGGCGTGCAGTCGGTGATCGACAAACTGTAGGGGAGTAAGGCAGTAAGGTAGTAAGGCAATATGTGAATTGCCTGGAGTGTCTTCCCCCACTGCCCACTGCCCACTGCCCACTGCCCACTGCCCACTGCCCACTGCCCACTGCCCACTGCCCACTGCCCACTGCCTACTGCCTTCTGCCCCTCCTGTGCAGCCTGCCGTAAGCCGGCGATCACCGCCCGCCGATCCTGCCGCCGCCAGGCGAGATGGATAGCCACGCTGCGCTTGAAGCAGGGAAGGTCGCGGAAGACGATCCCCGGCGGCGCGGCGCTTCGCAGGCTCTCTTCCGTTGCCAGGCCTAATCCAGCGCTGACCAGGCCGAGCGAGGTCAAGGGATCGGCCGTCTCATAGGCGATGTCGGGCACGAAGCCCGCTTCGATGCAAGCGGCCAGGAACTGGCCGCGGTTGGTGTCGACCGGCTGGCGCACCACGGTGATCCAGGTGGCGCCGTCGAGATGATGCGGGCGGATATCGGCGACAGCGATGAGCGCATCGCCATCGGGTATCGCCAGCACCAGCGGCTCGCGCCGGACCAGCATCGAGGCAATTTCGGGATAGTCGGCCGGCGGCGGCGAATAGATTAGGCCGAGATCGAGCGTGCGCTGGCGAAGCCCTTCCACCTGCGCAGCAGCGGCATGATGTTCGAGGCAGCCGATGATGCAGAGGTTCGCGGCCATCTCGCCACCTTGCCACTGGTCAAGGCTGGCATGATGGACATTGCCGCAATCGTGCCGCTCAAGCCCTACCCCGGCTTCGGCCCGAAGCACTGACGGGCACAATCCGGGGGTGGCGAAGGCGTCACCACCGGATTGACGTGGGTCATCGACAGACTGTGATCGGCCGTCAAGAAACCGTCACACGAAACCGGCTTCGCGCGTGCTATGAATCAAGCTTAGGCGACCGCCATGCGGCGCCATGTTCGAAACCTGCATCTGGCACGCGCCCATGGATATTGCTCTCGCCCCGGAAGGCACCGACCTGTCGCCTTACCTGCCCGACGAGCACGGGTTGTTTTTCATCTACCACTTTACCACCGAAGGCGTGCGAACGAGGGACGCCGCCGCCGCGCACTGGACATGGCGCAGCTATCAGCTTTCCGACATACGCGCCCGCCATGAGATCGGCGCCGATCAGGCTTTGCCGGCTCAGGTGCGCGAAGCCTTCCTGTCCGCCAGCCATGGCTGCCATATCGACCTCGAGGACGACTGGCTCTATGGCGACCTGCCGGATCTGCGCCACGACTATTCGGCGGAAGCTGGCGGGCTCGGCCATTTCCGCTTCGCCCTCAACGGCACGATGCTGGTCGGCGCCCGCAAACAGCCGCTACAGTCGGTCGACAACATCCGCAAGGCGATCGAGAACGGATCGCGCAAGTTCCGCTCGCCGGCCGAACTGATCGAGGCGGTCGTCGGCCAGTCGTTCGACGGCATGGTGGCCGAACTCGCGGCACTCGGCGACAGTCTCGACGGCATCGAGGATCGCATCGTCTGCGACGCATGGCACAATGAGCGGCAATCCCTCGTCGACGCGCGCCGGCACCTGGTGGTGATCCACCGGCAGATGGCGACGCTGACCAATCTGTTTCGCCATCTCGATCATTCGCACCGCAACGACCTGCCTGACACAATCAACGACATGGCGGCTCGGTTGTCGCACCGTGCGCAGACACTCCACTATGACGGCGAACAGCTGCAGGCGCGCGCCCGGCTGCTGCAGGACGAGTTGATGGCCAAGCTGACGACGCAGTCGAACCAGTTGCTCTATGTGCTGTCGGTGATGACGGCGGTGCTGTTGCCGATGACCATCATCTCCGGCCTGTTCGGCATGAATGTCGGCGGGCTGCCTCTGGTCAACACGCCGATGGGGTTCTGGGTGGTGTCGGCCGTGTCGATGGTCATCGCGGCGGGTACCTATCTGTTCGTCCGGCGCCTCGGGCGGATGTAAGCGCTCAGACCGCGCGAAAATCCTCGATGATGGTGCCGGCGGCGGCGACTTCCGCTTCGTGGTCGGGCTCGCGCCAGGTCTCGGCAAGACCAGCCGCATACCATTCGCGCATCGCCGGCAGGGCGAGCAACTGCGCTGGATAGGCTACAGCCGCACCCTCGAAGGAGAGTCCATAGGACTGTGCGCGAAACGCCACCGGGGCAAAGAAAGCGTCGACGGCGGTGAAATGAGCGCCGGCCAGAAACGGCCCGCGGAAACGGGCAAGGCCATCGTTCCAGAGGTCGCCGAGGCGGAAGAGATCCTGTTTCAGGGCATCGGACATCGGGAACGGTTTTACGCGCAGGCCGCAACTCATCGGACAGGCGCCACGCAGTGCGGTGAAGCTCGAATGCATTTCGGCGGCGGCCGAGCGTGCCCAGGCGCGCGCCTTGGCCTCGACAGGCCACACGCCATGATGGCGCTCTGCGAGATATTCGGCGATGGCCAGCGAATCCCAGACCGCCCAGCCATCGTCGATCAGGCACGGCACCCGGCCGCTCGGCGAGAACGACCGGTAGAGGCTCCAGCTCGATCCGGTCGGGAATGGCGTCAGCCGCTCCTCGAATGGGATATCCAGCGCTCGCATCAACACCCAGGGCCGCAGCGACCATGAGGAATAGTTCTTGTTGGCGATGTGCAGCAGGTACATCGAAACTCCTATCGGGCAGCAGCCCTGCGCGCTGTCGTCAACATCGACCAGGAATACACCGCCAAGGCTGCCCAGATCAGCGCAAAGGCGATGGCCTGGGTGGTGCCGAAAGGCTCGTCGAAGATCAGCACGGCGATCAGGAACACCATGGTCGGCGCGATATACTGCATGATGCCGATGGTGGAGAGGCGCAACAGCTTGGCGCCGAAGGCGAACAGCAAGAGCGGTATCGACGTGACCGGACCGCAGCCGACCAGCAGCGCCATATCGGCACCGCTGCTGGATACGATGTGGTCCTGTCCGGTCGCGATCAGGTAGACGATGTAGCCAAGCGCCGGCACCGACAACAAAAGCACTTCGAGCAGAAAGCCCTGGCTCGGGCCGATCGGCAGCGTCTTGCGGAAGAAGCCGTAGGCGGCGAAGGAAAACGCCAGCGCCAGCGACACCCAGGGCAGCTTGCCACCCTCTATGGTCAGCACGGCGACGGCGACGGCCGCCAGCGCCACCGCCGCGATCTGCAGCCGGTCGAGCCGCTCGCCAAGCAGCAGCGCGCCGACGACGACGCTGACCAGCGGATTGATGTAGTAGCCGAGCGCGGTCTCGACGGTGCGGTCGACCGCGATCGCCCAGACATAGATGCCCCAGTTGACCGAGATCAGCGCCGCCGTCAGCGCGGCCATCGCGATGGTGCGCGGCGAACGAAGTGCCGCCTTGAAATCCGCCGTGCGGCCGGCCCAGACCAGAACCGCGGCGGCGATCGGCACCGACCAGACGATGCGATGGGCAATGACTTCGGCGAGCGGCAGATGAGCGACCGCCTTCATGTAGAAGGGCAACAGCCCCCACAGGAGATAGGCGCCCAGTGCCAACAGGAAACCGCGCCGGGCCTTCGAATCCGCGTCCAGGGTAATTGCTTCAGTGGCCATGGGCCAACGCTATGGCCCAGTCACCCTGGCAAGACCATCGCAAAGTTCTGATGGATCAATGGACTTTCGCTGATGGTTCAACCCTATTCGGCGGCGACCAGCCCGGCCATCTCGCGGTTCTTCATCAGCTTGTAGACGATGGAATCCATCAGCGCCTGGAACGAGGCGTCGATGATGTTCTCGGAAACGCCGACCGTCCACCAGCGCGCGCCGGTGCCGTCATGCGATTCGATCAGGACGCGGGTGATCGCCTCGGTGCCGCCATTGAGGATACGCACCTTGAAGTCGGCAAGCTCCATGTCGGCGATCTCGCCCTGGAACTTGCCGAGGTCCTTGCGCAGCGCGATGTCGAGTGCGTTGACCGGGCCATGCCCCTCGGCCACCGACATCTTCTCCTCGCCGTCGACCACCACTTTGACGATCGCTTCGGAGACCGTCTTCAGTTGGCCGTTGGCGTCGAAGCGGCGCTCGACCATGCAGCGGAACGAGGTGACGTTGAAGAATTCCGGCAGGCCGTGCAGCATCTTGCGAGCCAGGAGTTCGAAGCTGGCATCGGCGCCCTCATAGGCGTAGCCCTCGGCCTCGCGTTCCTTGACCACGGATATCAGCGCGTCGAGCCGGTGATCGTCCTTCGGCACTTCGATGCCGCGCCGCTTCAGCTCGGCGAGGAAATTGGCCTTGCCGCCCTGGTCCGAAACCATGACGCGGCGGCGGTTGCCGACCGTTTCCGGAGGCACATGCTCATAGGTCGCCGGCTCCTTGGCCAGCGCGGAGGCATGGATACCGGCCTTGGTGGCGAAGGCGGAAGCGCCGACATAGGGCGCCTGCGCTTCCGGGGCGCGGTTCAAGAGTTCGTCGAAGGCGCGCGACAGGCGCGAAATGCCGGTCAGCGCCTCAGTCGAAATGCCCGTCTCGAAACGATCGGCGAAGGCCGGCTTCAGCGCCAGGGTCGGCACGATCGAGATCAGGTTGGCGTTGCCGCAGCGCTCGCCGATGCCGTTGAGCGTGCCCTGGATCTGGCGCACGCCGGCCTCGACCGCGGCCAGCGAATTGGCGACCGCCTGGCCGGTGTCGTCATGGGCATGGATGCCGAGATGATCGCCTGAAATACCGGACGAAATAACCTTCTCGACGATGGCGCGGACTTCCGAGGGCTGCGTGCCGCCATTGGTGTCGCACAGCACCACCCAGCGCGCACCGGCATCGTAAGCGGTCCTGGCGCAGGCCAGCGCATAATCGGGATTGGCCTTGAAGCCGTCGAAGAAATGCTCGCAGTCGACCAATGCCTCCTTGCCGGCCGCGATCGCTGCCTCGACGGAACCCTTGATGGCGTCGAGGTTCTCCTCATTGGTGCAGCCGAGCGCGACACGGACGTGGTAGTCCCAGCTCTTGGCGACGAAGCAGATGGCATCCGACTTCGATTGCACAAGTGACGCAAGGCCGGGATCGTTGGACACCGACACCCCTGCCCGCTTGGTCATGCCGAAGGCGACGAATTGGGCGCGCTCCGTGCGCTTCTCCTGGAAGAAGGCAGTGTCGGTCGGGTTGGCGCCGGGATAGCCACCTTCGACATAGTCGAAACCAAAAGCGTCGAGCAGTTTGGCGATGGCGATCTTGTCTTCGACGGAAAAGTCGATGCCCGGCGTCTGCTGGCCATCGCGCAATGTGGTGTCGAAGAGATAGAGGCGCTCGCGGGTCATGGTCATTTGCCTGCAAACTTGTCCGTCGCGCGGATCAGCCGGTCAAGGATACCCGGCTCCGAATAAGCATGACCGGCGCCCTCGATCAGGTGGAAATCCGCCTTTGGCCAGGCTTTGTGCAGTGCCCAGGCATAGCGCGCCGGGCACGGCATGTCGTAGCGGCCATGGACGATGGTGCCGGGAATGTCGCTCAGCTTGTGCGCGTCGCGCAGCAGCTGCCCTTCCTCAAGCCAGCCGGCATGGACGAAATAGTGGTTCTCGATGCGGGCGAAGGCGACGGCATAGTCGTCCTGCCCAAACGGTCCGCTGGTCTCCGGCTCCGGCAACAGCGTGATCGTTTCGCCTTCCCACAGGCTCCAGGCGCGGGCCGCCTCGATCTGCGCCTTGCGATCCGTCCCGACCAGCCGCTTGCGGTAGGCGGCCATCATGTCGCCGCGTTCGGCCTCCGGGATCGGCGCCAGGAAGCGCTCCCATTTGTCCGGAAACATCTCCGAGACGCCGAACTGATAGTACCATTCGAGTTCCGCACGCGTCAGCGTGTAGATGCCGCGTACCACCAGTTCGCTGACGCGTTCGGGGTGCGTTTCGGCATAGGCGAGCGCAAGCGTCGACCCCCAGGAGCCGCCGAACACCAGCCATTGGTCGAAGCCAGCCATCTCACGCAGCCGTTCGATGTCGGCGACCAGGTGCCAGGTGGTGTTGGCTTCGAGCGAGGCATTGGGCGTCGATTTTCCGCAGCCGCGCTGGTCGAACAGGATGACATCGTAGAGCTTCGGGTCGAACAGCCGCCGGTGTTTTGGCGAAATGGTGCCGCCCGGCCCGCCATGCAGGAACACCGCCGGTTTGGCGCCTTTGGTGCCGGAACGTTCCCAGTAGACCTGATGGCCGTCGCCGACATCGAGCATGCCGGAATCGAAGGCCTCGATCTCCGGATAAAGCGTGCGCAATTGACTGCTCATAGCTGCAAACCCTTGGTCGGCCAGTCCGCTGTTTCGTGGTCAGGGTGCTGGAAGGAGATGATGGATTCCTGCCTGTTATAGTAGTCGGGATCCTGATGGACGGGCTGATCGAAGATCGTCTCCACCCAGGGCAGCCGCGCGGCGTAGTTGACCTGGATCCGCGGGGCGAGATCGGAGCGGTCGTCGAAGGCACCGATAGCGATCTCAAGCCCTCCGGGCTGCCGGTAGGTCAGCGGCGTGCCGCAGCGGGCGCAGAAACCACGATCGATGTTGACCGACGACTGGAAATAGCTCGGCTCTTCATGGGTCCATTCGACGCCATCCCTGGGCACAGTGACCAGCGCGCCGAAGAACGAGCCGAACTGTTTCTGGCACATGCGGCAATGGCATATCGAGGGGCGGCCGAGCGCCCCATGAATGCGAAAGCGCACGGCACCGCACTGGCAGCCGCCGGTTCGTACTGTCTCGGTCATGATTCTTCCTTTGGCGGCCATTGTTCGGTGTCGTGGTCCGGGTGCTGGTAGGAAACGAGATCGGCCAGATAGGAGGCCGACGACAAGTCAGCCATGGTGTCCTCGCCCGGTAGTTGCGGGATCGAGTCGACATAGGGCAGCTTTGCCTCGATCCCCCACTGGATCAGCGGCACGATCTCCGCCGGATTGTCGAACGCACCGATGGCAAGGCCAACGCCGTCCGGCGCAGTGAAGGTCAGCGGCGTGCCGCAATCCGGGCAGAAGCCGCGATCGACATGGTTGGACGAGCGGAAATATTTCGGCTCGCCACGTGTCCAGTCGAGCCTGGCGCCGCGCACCGAAACCAGCGGCGCGTAAAACGAGCCGAATGCCTTCTGGCACATGCGGCAATGACAGACCGAAGCGTCGCCGAGAGCGCCTTCAACGCGAAAGCGCACCGCCCCGCACTGGCAGCCGCCGGTATAGATCGGCCGGTTGTCGAGGCTCATCGCCGCTCACTCCGGGGCATGGCAGACGGCCTCGACATTGTTGCCGTCGGGATCGAAGACGAAGGCGGCGTAGTAGTCAGGGTTATAGTGCGGGCGAAGGCCAGGACCGCCATTGTCCTTGCCGCCGGCGGCAAGCGCCGCGGCATAAAAGGCTTCGACCTCGGCGCGGCTGCGCGCGGTGAAGGCGACGTGCTGGTGATCCCTGGGCTTGTCCTTGGCCGAACTCAGCCAGAACACCGGCCGGTCACGGCCATAACCACCAACCTTGGCGCCGCCGGTGTATTCCAGCGGCACCATATAAAGCAGCGCGGCACCCAGCGGCGCCATCGCCTTGTCGTAGAAAGCCTTCGAAGCGTCGAAATCGGCAACGGTGATGCCGAGATGGTCGATCATCTTTTTACCTCCCAAGTGGTGATGCGTTCGCCGGTGACCGGGTCTTTGCCATCTTTCAACTGTACACCTTGTGCCAAAAGGTCGTCACGGATGCGGTCGGCCTCGGCCCAGTTCTTCGCGGCGATGAATGCGAGACGCTTGGCGATTGCCTTGGCGACGTGGTCTTCATCAACCTTCGCCGACGCGACATCGAAGCCAAGGAACAGCAGCGACGCCTTCAGCGCAGCCGCCGCGTCGTTGCCGTCCGCTGCCTCGCCAGCCAACTGGGTCAGGACCTGGAAGGCGGCATAGGTGGCGAGATCGTCCGACAAGGCATCGATGATCTCAACGGGCACCTGCCCTGCCGCCGCCGGCGCGAGGTCCGCCGCTCGCTTCCATTTGCGCAGCGTGTTCTCGGCCTCTTCCAGCTTGCGCACGGAAAAGTCGATCGGTTCGCGATAATGCGTCATCAGCATCGCCAGCCGCAGCACCTCGCCCGGCCATTTGCGGCCGCCAAAGGTCTCCGTCCCCAGGAGCTCGTTGATCGAATAGAAATTGCCGAGGCTCTTCGACATTTTTTGCCCTTCGACCTGCAGGAAGCCATTGTGCATCCAGATGTTGGCCATCACGTCGGTGCCGTGGGCGCAGCGCGACTGGGCGATCTCGTTCTCATGGTGCGGGAAGATCAGGTCGAGGCCGCCGCCATGGATGTCGAACACCTCGCCAAGATATGCGGCCGACATCGCCGAGCATTCGATGTGCCAGCCCGGCCGGCCCCTGCCCCATGGCGAATTCCAGCCCGGCTCCTCCGGCGACGACAGCTTCCAGAGGACGAAATCGCCGGGATTTTTCTTGTGCGCGTCGACGGCAACGCGAGCACCCGCCTGTTGCTCGCCGAGATTGCGCTTCGACAGCTGGCCGTAGTCAGGCATCGATGCTGTGTCGAACAGGACTTCGCCCGCCGCAACATAGGCATGGCCGCGTTCGATCAGGCTTTGAATCAAAGTGATCATGTCGACCTTGCCGTCGGCGCGAGGCTCGACGAATTCGGTGGCGCGCGGTTCGACCGTCGGCTCCAGGCAGCCGAGAACCGCCACGTCCCTGTGGAACTGATCGGCGGTCTTTTCGGTGACCCGCCGGATCGCCTCGTTGAGCGACAGTTTTCCCGAAGAAATCTCGGCGCCGAAATCACGCAGCGTGCGGGCGTTAATCTTGTCATCGACATCTGTGATGTTGCGCACATACGTGACGTGCGCCTCGCCATAGACTTGGCGCAACAAACGGAACAGCACGTCGAAGACGATCACCGGCCTGGCATTGCCGATATGGGCAAAGTCGTAGACCGTCGGACCGCAGACATACATGCGCACGTTGTCTGGATCGATCGGAACGAAATCCTCTTTCGTCCGCGTCAGCGTGTTGTAGAGGCGCAGGCCCTGCGATGCGTCGGACATTCGTGCCTTCCCGGTTCAGAACTCAATTTGGATGGAGCCAGCCTGCGCGAGACGCAAATCAGGCTCCAGCCTGCTGGCCGGGGCGTTTGTCCAATCTGGGGAAAGATGAGGCGAAAACGTCCGGACCAGCGCGAGGCTAGCCAATAATGCAAATGCCACAAATGGCGAAAGACGTTTTCATGGGCGGCTTTATCGCCTTGGCTTGTGTTGCCGTCAAGTCGCAAGTTTCGGCAAAAACGTACTGGATCACAGGTAATGGCCCAGTGAAACATTTTATTAAACATGTCGGCACAGTCATGAAACATTCGTCGGCTAGATCAGCAGGCGTCACGATTTGGTCAGAATCGGCCATCAAACGCAGACACGAAAATGTTACCTGGGAAGAGAGACATGCCCCGAAGCAAGCAAGAAGCCAACCGCGCCAAGCAACCGGCGCTGGCCAACCACTATCGCGCAATCGGTCCGGCCGCTATCGTCGCCGCCCTTCTCCACACCGCGAAGAAGAAGAAGCCGGCACAGAAGATCGTATCGCCCCGCGCCGCCTGAAGCGGTGTGCGGCCGGCGCCAAAGGCGCCTGGCATGAGGGCGCTGACAGGCGCTTCTGAAGAACAGCTGAGCTAGAACAACGTCATCTGACCGTGGTCCGTGCCGGGCTTCTGGCGCTTGGCCTTCTCGGGCTCCGGCCCGATCTCGCCCCGCTCCTGAGTTTCCGGTCCAGTGTTGGCGACCTTGTTGACGAGGTCGGAGACGGGAATTGCCTCGAAGAAACCAAGCTGCGCCGGCCGCAACAGGTCGGCGACATCGCGCGGCTCGAGCGTGCGGCAATCCAGCCAGCGGGCGAAATCCCTTGGATCGATCACTACCGGCATGCGGTCGTGGATGTGGGCGATGTCCGCATTGGCGTTGATGGTCAGGATGGCGCCGGTGTCCATTTCCGAACCGCCCGGCTCGGCATAGGTCTCGATCAGGCCGGCGAAGGCGACCAACCCGCCATGCCTTGGGCGTATCCAGTAGGGTTGCCCCTTCTTGCCGCCGGTTTGCCGCCACTCGTAGAAGCCGGAGGCCGGCACCAGCGCACGGCGATGGCGCATGGCCGCCTTGAACGAGGCCTTTTCGGCGGCGCCCTCGGAGCGCGCGTTGAACAGCAGTGGAAACTCGCGTGTGTCCTTGACCCAGGTCGGGATCAGCCCCCAGCGAACCAGCATTGGCCGCCGGTCCGGCAGATTCGAGCCCCGCGCCCGCTGGGGGCCGGCGGTCACCATCAGGATCGGCTGCGTCGGGGCGATGTTGTAGCGCGCCGGGAAATCCTCAAGCCCCGCCAGATCCAGAAAGGCGGCGGCCTGATCCGGCGTCGCGGTCAAGGCAAAACGTCCGCACATAGTCGATTGGCGCCCTTCGAATGGTTCGGGTTTGAAAGTGGCGATGCAACCGGCGTTGCGCAACCGCTAAAGCTTCCCCATGCTGGGCGGTCCACAACAGACCTGCCTTCACGCCTGATCGGGAATCCATGAACGAAGCGCGCAAGACACTCCCGGCAGTCTCGGTCGCCGTCGTGCGCGCAGACACCGTGCTTTTGGTCAAGCGAGCCCGGCAACCCTCACAAGGGCTCTATGCCTTTCCGGGCGGCAAGGTCGAGCCCGGCGAAACGCTGGAGCAGGCAGCCGCCCGTGAACTGCAGGAAGAGACCGGCCTGCGGGCCGCCGATTATCGACCGCTTCGCGAAATCCATATCGACGGCAGAGATGACAGCCACCCGGTCGATTATCAGCTCACGGTCTTCGGCGCCGCCTATGCCGGTGGCGAGGCAGTGGCCAGCGACGACGCCGAGACGGCCGCATTCTATACGCTCAGTGAAATGAAGGCATTGCCGCTTGCCGGCTCGGTGTTCGCCGTTGCGGAGGACTTGTTGTTGGCCCTCGGCGGAAAACGCCCGTGGCGGTCCTGAAAATCGCCTTGCGGGTGACAAATTGTTTCGCCACAAAGACTTATGATGTTTGGCCAAGCCAGAACGGCTTGCACCGTTCGGCAAACGGCTAGCGCCATTAGGTAGACCACAACGGTTTACGCCGTTGGGTAGAGAAGGCTTATGAACCGTCCATCCATGCTCCTCGCAGTGTGTCTTGCCGTCAGCACGGCCATTTCGATACGGCCTGCGTTCAGCGCCGAGTCGCCGTTCGAGCCGGGCCTGATGCGATTGGCGGAGGTTCTGGGGTCGCTGCATTTCCTGCGCAATTTGTGCGGAGAGAAGGGCGACCAGTGGCGTGTCGAGATGCAGAAGCTGCTCGATTCGGAAAATCCGGACGCGGAGCGGCGCGCCCGCTTCATCGCCAGCTTCAATCGCGGCTACCGCTCCTTCGGCGGCACCTATACGCGGTGCACGCCCTCGGCGACCGAAGCCATCAGCCGTTACATGAAGGAAGGCGAGACGCTGTCGCGCGACATCGCCTCGCGTTACGGCAACTAGGCATGTCGCCCAAAAGTGCGCAGCGGTTTTGGGACAACGACATGCATAAAACAAAAAGCCTGAAGCGCGTCGCCTGATTCCGATCAAACGCGACATGCTTCAGGCGTTCCGGCGGCTCATCAACAACTATCAGGACCATTGATGGCGACGACTGAGATATCCGGCTTGTGCCAGGCGATATCTTGGTGCAATCCTTATGTTGCACTTCTGCAACAGTATTAACGAAACCTTACCGCGCGAAAGCGGAATTAACTCAAACTGAAGGTTTTCGCCCCGCAGGCCGCCCCAATCGGCTAAGTTTGACTCGAGCTGAACGCAGCTTCGCACAAGGCAATCGGGCTTTGTAAAAGACGATCAAAAAAATGTCGTATTTACAAATACTTAATTGTCCCTTCGTGTGAAATGAACAGATCAGGCCTGATCCACATCGACGGATCGCTGCTTGAAAGGGTGGACATTCGCTTATGGAACATGGTGTCAACGACATCGACGCGCTGGTCAGGGAAGAAAAACGCCTGACCGCCGTGGAAAGCCACAGCGAGGCCTGGGCGGAAGGTCTCTCCGCCGGCATAGAGCCCGAGATCATTGCCGAAGCAGCACTCGAAACCGCCTTCGGCGAGATGTTGCGTGCCAATGGCGAGACCTCGGCCCTTGCCCTGCTCGACCGTATGCGTGAAAAGGTGATTGCTGGCGCCTTCGAGCCTGAACGGCTGCGGCACTGAACCGACGTCCGGTTCTTTGACGGCAAAAATGCCGCTCGGGCGTCATGCCCGGAAGCAGGGAGAGACGGGCAGTGAGTTTTTCGATGTCAGGCAAGCCGCGTGGCTTGGTCCTCTGCATCTCCTTCGCCGCTTGCTGTGCCGCGATTCCCCTGGTTGCGTGTCTCACGAGCAGTCCCGCCTATGCGCTGAGCGAGATCAAGCGCGAAGAGCTCCCGCCAACAGTCACGCCGCCGGCGGACGACGACATGTCGCCCCCGGGAAGCACCGTGCCAATGCCCAACCCGGTCGGAACGCCGCCTCCGGCCAGCCAGCCGGCTGCTCCTGAAGCCGAGCCGGACAGTCCGGCGGATGGCGGCGTGACCAGACCGCGCGTCGATCCGGACACGCCGGTACCCGAGGTTGTCTACGATCTCGGCAAGCTGCCGGAACCGGTACGACGCATGCACGACCTGATCGTCGAAGCCTGCAAGGGCGGCGACATCGAAAAGCTGCGTCCCTTGATCGGCAAGGGCGACAGCGCCACGCAGATATCGCTGACCGACATAGACGGCGACGCCATCGCCTTCCTCAAGGGGCTCTCCGGCGACCCGGACGGCCAGGAGATCCTGGCCATCCTGGAGGAGGTGCTCAATGCCGGCTACGTCCACCTCGATGCCGGTACGCCACAAGAGCTCTATGTGTGGCCGTATTTCTTCGCCCTGCCGTTGGACAAGCTGGACGCCAAGCAGCGGGTCGAACTGTTCAAGATCGTCACCGCGGGCGACTTCGACGACATGAAGCAGTTCGGCGCCTATATTTTCTATCGCGTCGGTATCACGCCTGCCGGGCAATGGACATTCTTCGTCGCCGGCGACTGAGCCTCTTAGGGAATCTAGACGACAAGGGCCTCGGAAAACTCCACCGCCTTGCCCTGGCTTGGCGTGGCGATCTCGCCTTCCCACATAACGCGACGGCCGCGAATGACGGTGCCGATTGGCCAGCCGGTCACTTCTCTCCCGTCATAAGGCGTCCAGCCGGCTTTCGAGCCAGCCTGCGCATTGGTGATGGTCTGGCGCCGTTTCATATCGACGATGGTGAAATCGGCGTCGTAGCCGGCGGCGATGCGGCCCTTTCTCGCCATGCCGAAGATGCGTTGCGGGCCGTGGCTCGACAGGTCGACAAAGCGCTGTAAGGTCAGCCGTCCGGCATTGACGTGGTCGAGCATGATCGGCACCAGCGTCTGCACGCCGGTCATCCCCGACGGCGAGGCCGGATAGGGCTTTGCCTTCTCAGCCAGCGTGTGCGGCGCGTGGTCGGAACCGAGCACATCGACGATGCCTTGCGCAATGCCGTGCCAGACACCGTCGCGATGGCGCGCGGCGCGCACTGGCGGGTTCATCTGGATCAGCGTGCCAAGCCGCGCATAGTCGTCGGCGCTCAGCGTCAAATGATGCGGCGTCGCCTCGCAGGTCGCGACATCCTTGTGCTGTTCGAGGAACAAAATCTCCTCGGCGGTCGAGATGTGCAGGACATGGATGCGGGCGCGAACTTGCCGAGCGATGCGCACCAGCCGTTCGGTGCAGCGCAAGGCGGCGATCTCGTCGCGCCAGACCGGGTGCGATGAAGGATCGCCCACGATGCGTTCGCCAAGACGCTCGCGCAGCCGGAATTCGTCTTCCGAATGAAAGGCGGCGCGGCGGCGCGTATTCCGGAGGATCGATGCCACGCCCTCGTCATCCTCGACCAGCAGATCACCGGTGGACGAGCCCATGAAAACCTTGATCCCGGCCGCGCCCGGCAACCGCTCAAACTCGCCGACATCCCCGGCGTTTTCGCGGGTGCCGCCGACCCAGAAGGCAAAATCGCAATGCATGCGATCCGTGCCGCGCCGAACCTTGTCGGCAAGCGCTGCCTCGCTGGTGGTCAAAGGATTGGTGTTGGGCATCTCGAACACGGCTGTGACGCCGCCAAGCACGGCCGCGCGCGAACCCGTTTCCAGGTCTTCCTTGTGCTCCAGGCCCGGCTCGCGAAAGTGCACCTGGCTATCGATGACACCTGGCAGGATATGCAGGCCGCGGCAGTCGACCGTCTCACCGGCCGAGGCCTGGCGGAGATCGCCGATGGCAGCGATGCGCCCGTCCTTCACGCCGATGTCGCGAGCCCCTTCACCGTCATGGTTGACCACTGTGCCGCCTGTCAGGATGAGGTCGTAGATCATGGCCATGCTCTCTTGCGGGGGGAGTGCCAGCCGCTTACGTAAAGGCCGACCGTTTTGCAAGATCAGGTTGCTTTTCCGCCCATGCCCTTTGCCCAGCTCAAAGACCGCGCCCTCATCTCCGTGTCAGGCCCGGATGCCGAGCATTTTCTGCAGAACATCCTGACCACCGATCTCGACATCCTGGCTCCGGGCGAAGCCAAGCCCGGTGCACTGCTGACGCCGCAAGGCAAGATCCTGTTCGATTTCCTGATCTCGCGCGACGGTGAGAATGCATTCCGGCTGGAATGCCGGGCCGCCATATCGGACGATTTCGTACGCCGGCTGACGCTCTACAAACTGCGTGCCAAGGTCGAGATTACCAAGGCAGATCAGGCGTTTGTCATCGTCGCGTGGGGACATGAATCAACACCCTCACAATCCGATTCAACGACGGCCGCCGACACGCGCTTTCCGAAGGGTGCCGTCACGCGTTCCTATTGCGAAACGGATGAGCGCAGCGATCTTGCCGCATGGCAAGCCTTCCGCATTGCCGGCGGCATTGCCGAAAGCGGCAGCGACTATCAACTCGGAGACGCCTTCCCCCATGATGTGCTGCTGGACGAAACCGGCGGCGTCGGCTTCAAGAAGGGCTGCTATGTCGGCCAGGAAGTCGTCTCGCGCATGCAGCATCGCGGCACGGCCAGGCGGCGCGTGCTGATTGCATCGGCCGACAGGCCCCTGCCCGCACCGGGCACCGAGCTGACCGTTGCAGGACGGCCGGTGGGCACGCTCGGGTCGACCGTCGGCACGACCGGTCTGGCCATTGCTCGCATCGACCGGGTCAAAGCGGCGCTCGACGCCGGCCAGCCGATCATGGCCGGGCACGCCGCTGTTTCACTCGCCATCCCGGTCTGGGCGAAATTCGGCTTCCCGCAGGAAGCCGTCAGCGCGGAGGAGACCTGATGGCCGCCGACCGCGTCGGCGCGCCGGCACGCGCCTGGCAGCGCATGCTGTCGGGCCGCCGGCTCGACCTGCTCGACCCCTCGCCGCTCGATATCGAGATTTCAGACATTGCGCATGGGCTCGCCCGCGTTGCCCGCTGGAACGGCCAGACCAGCGGCGAACATGCCTTTTCGGTCGCCCAGCACTCGCTGCTGGTCGAGGGGCTGTTCTGCGACCTGGTGCCCGAGGCTTCGGCCGACGCCAGGCTGGCGGCGCTGCTGCACGACGCTCCCGAATATGTCATCGGCGACATGATCTCGCCGTTCAAATCGGTGATGGGAGGCAGCTACAAGGACTGTGAATTGCGACTGCAGCGCGCCATCCATTCGCGCTTCTCGTTGCCGCCGGAACCATCCGCTGCGCTGCGCAAGGAGATCAAGCGCGCCGACCAGATCGCCGCTTACTTCGAGGCAACGCTGCTCGCCGGCTTTTCGACCGCCGAGGCGACCGAGTTCTTCGGCCGTCCGCGCGGCTTCAATGCCGACCGCTTCGATTTCACGCCACGCTCGGTGACCTGGGCGCAGAATGCGTTCCTGAAGCGGTTTTCCGCGATCGAGACGTCGCGGCATCAGATTTCGGCACCCGCAATCGGCTGAAAAACGCTAAATTAACCGGAACGGGCAACAGTGCGGTGTTCGATCACGATCCGCAGGCGCCTCATGCCCGTCGCTGATGCCAAGGATGGTTCGGTCATCCCGGAACGGGAGGCCGAAGGCATGGGGCGCTCGCGCCATATGGAAGACGAACTGCGCGAACAGAATGAACGCTTTTCGGCCGCTGTCGAGAACATGTCGCATGGCCTGTGCATGTTCGACGCCGACGAGCGGATGATCATCTGCAACGGCAACTACATCAACATCTTCTGTCTCGACGCCGAGATGATACGGCCCGGGATCCGGTTCCTCGACATTCTGCGGCACAGCGTCGACATCGGCATCGCCTCACAAACCGCCGACGAACTCTACGCCATTCGCAAGCCCTATATCGACCAGGCGAAACCCTCGACCTACGAGGAGACGCTGTCGGACGGCCGCATCATCAACATCTCGCATCGCCCGCTTGCTCTGGGCGGCTGGGTTTCGATCTACGAGGACATTACCGAACAGAGACGCGCCCAACAGGATCTCAAGGAACAGCACCGACGCTTCGACGCAGCACTCGCCAACATGTCGCAAGGCTTGCTGATGTACGATGCCGACGGCAAGATGATCGTGCGCAACGGGCGTTTTCTGGAACTCTACAACGTCACCGCGGAGGACCTCCCGCTTGGAACGACGCACCGCGACGCGCTCGAACGATTGCTGGAACTCGGCATCTATTCGAGGATTGATGTCGACAGTGAAGTCGCCAAAACCGAAGCCTGCCTGGTGGCGGCAAAAATGCATTCGGCGTATCGGCATCTTACCGACGGCAGGACGGTTCTGGTCACACGCCAGCCGATGAGCGGCGGCGGTTGGGTGGCGACCTTTGACGATGTTACCGAGCGCCGCCGTACCGAAGAGCGCATGACCCATCTTGCGCATCACGATATGCTGACCGGACTGCCCAACCGCTCGATGTTTCGCGAACGGCTCGACCTTGCGCTGGAGGACACGGCGGCCACGCCATTGGCAATTTTCTCGCTCGATCTCGATCGCTTCAAGGTGGTCAACGACACCTGGGGACATCCGGCCGGCGACTGGCTGTTGAAGGGCGTGGCCGAGCGGCTGCAGCGTTGCCTGCGCGGTGAAACGGACGTCGTCGCTCGCTTCGGCGGCGACGAATTCGTCATCATACAGTTCAATTTCAAGGGCATTGCCGATGCCGAAAAACTGGCGAAGCGTATCATCGAGGCGATCGCAAGACCGTTTCGCGACAAGAGCCGCGACATGCATGTCGGCATCAGCCTGGGCATCGCCGTTTTCCCCGACGATGGCGGCGACGCCGATACGCTGCTGAAAAACGCCGATACGGCGCTCTATCGGGCGAAGAGCGAAGGGCGCAACCTGTACCGCTTCTTCGAGCCTGGAATGGACGCCATGGTGCGGGAACGGCGCGCGCTCGAGATCGATCTCGAGGCAGCGCTGCCGCGCCAGGAATTCGATCTGGATTTCCAGCCCATCATGAACATCGCCTCCGGCGAGATCGTCGGCGCGGAAGCCTTGATGCGCTGGCATTCGCCAGAGCGCGGCACGGTGGCGCCGGACGACTTCATCGCGGTCGCCGAGGAAACCGGGCTGATCGTGCCGCTTGGCGAGTGGGCGCTGAGGAAAGCCTGCACGGCGGCGGCAAGCTGGCCTGCCTGCCTGCGCATTGCGGTCAATGTCTCGGCCGTGCAGCTCAAAAGTGGCAGTTTCGCCCGCAGCGTCATCTCGGCGCTAGCCTTCTCCGGTGTGCCAGCCGGCCGGCTGGAGCTGGAAATCACCGAAACCGTGCTGATGGACGAGAGTGAGACTGTGCTGAAGACGCTGCGTCAGTTGCGCGAACTCGGCATCCGCATTGCGCTGGATGATTTCGGCACCGGCTATTCCTCGCTCGGTTATCTCAGGCGTTTTCCCGTCGACAAGATCAAGATCGACCGTTCGTTCATCCACGACCTGGGCAATCGCGACACAGCGGCGATCGTTCGCACCGTCATCGGGCTGGGCGCCGAGCTTGGCATCACTGTCACCGCCGAGGGTGTCGAGACCGAGGCGCAGCTCGACATCCTGCGCGGCAATGGCTGTACCGAGGCGCAGGGCTACCTGATCGGCGTGCCGTCGAATGCGGCCAATATTCAGCGTCTGTTGAAATCTCGTGCGTTGCACAGCCAGACCGGCTGAGGTCGCCATCGTCAACGCAGGGTGTCGATATATTTGCCGTGGGAGCTGACATAGCCCGGCTCGACCACCTTCAAATGCCGCTCGATCAGCGCATGAAACCGCGGCAGTTGATGAAACGGCACACCGGGATAGGCATGATGCTCGGCATGGAATGGCATGTTCCATGCCAGCTTGCGGACCAGCCAGTTGGTCAGCGTGGTCCTGGTGTTCTCCAGCATGTTGGCGACGAACGGACAACGGCCGTGCTCGGCCAAGAGATAGAGCCGCAGAAACGGCTGTCCCAACAGCGCGGGCAGGATCCAGATGTAGAGTAGCACGGAGAGCCGGAAATAAACGGCCAGCAGAATGAGCACGGCATAAAAGGCAATCATGGCGCGCGCCTCGATGCGGACCTTGTCGTGGCCTTTTGGCGGAACGTAGCTTTCCCGGCCGCGGTCCATAGCATTGCCATAAAGCGTTTTGAGGTGCCCCCACCACAACGGGATACCAGAGACATGAGCGAGATATTGCCGCCATGTCTCCGGTTTGGCGAATGCCAGCTCCGGGTCGTTCTGCGGGTCCTGCGTGTATCGATGATGGGCGAAGTGGAAGTAGCGAAACCAGTCCGCCGGCAGCGCGATCGCCAGGCTGCACACCCGTGCCACGGCATCGTTCAGCCATTGCGTTTCGAAAGCCGTACGATGAACCGTCTCGTGCAGCAGCGTGAACAGGAACACGATGAGGATGCCTTGCGGCAGCATCAGCAGCGGCCAGAACGGCACCTTGGCGGCGATCAGCGATCCGATGATCACGATCGCCCCCCAATGAGCGGCAAGCTGAACGAGGCCCGCGACGTCCGATTTGGCGGTCAGGCGGTTGCGCTCTTCCTGCGTCAACGATGAAATTACGTCGCGATGATCCACGGGCTTCGATCCAGGCTTGGATTTGATGAAATCCACCGTAGTCCATGAAAAAACTTTCCAAAAACGACGATTTCTGCAATTTTGATAAGCTGAGCTTATCTATCCAATGATCATGGCCACACTTCCATCTCTCAAAGGACTTCAGGCCTTCGAGGCCGCGGCGCGTGCAGGCAGCTTTGCCGCGGCGGCGGAAGAGCTTTCGGTATCGGCCGCTGCCATCAGCCAGCTCATCCGCACCGTCGAGGAGCAGATGGGCCGCAAGCTGTTCCACCGCGTCAACCGGCGCGTCGTCCTCACCGAGGCCGGCGTTGAGATGCTGCCGAGGTTGACCATGGCCTTCCAGGAGATCGGCAGCGTCTCGCGCGAACTTGGCGGCGATGCATTCCGCCCGCGCCTGGTGGTATCGGTACCGCCATCCATGGCCATGGGTTGGCTTTCGCAGCGTCTCGCCGGTTTTGTCGCAAGCCATGGCGCCGCCGACATATCGCTCAGAGGCGACGACGACCCGGTGCCGTTCGACCGTGAGCTGATCAACATCAGGCTCACTTATGGCCCGCATTATCGCGAGCACCCGACCGAGGATATCGTCCGGGATGCAGTCTATCCCGTGAGTGCGCCCGAGCTGGCCGACACGATACCCGAAGGCCTCGCCAGCCTGCCGCTCATCCACACCGGCTGGGGACCGACTGGTGCGTCCTTTCCGTCCTGGCACAACTGGTTCGAGGCGGCCGGCATCGAGCCCGGCCGGGCAGCGCAACGCGGCCTCTCGGCCAACTCATCGCGCGCAGCACTCGACCTTGCCATTTCGGGATTGGGCGTGGCGCTGGCGCAAGGGATCTACTGTGCCGCGGCGCTGGTAGACGGCCGGCTTGTCCGGCCCGTCACCCGGGTGCTGGAGCTGCGCCAGCCCTATTGCCTGACGATCCCGGAGCGCAGCGCGAGGCGCGATGTAGTGGCGGCGTTCCGCGAGTGGCTGATCGACGAATGCCGGCGCGCAGTGAGCTCGCCGGTACTCCGTTGACCTGACAGGCGGCGATGGTCAGAGGTGCCCGCTCAATGCCTCTGCCATGTCCTTGTTTGTTGCCACGGGAACGATCTCGAATTCCACCAGATCCGCCCATTCGATGACCCAGCGCTGCAGCAGCGTGACGTCATCGGCCTCCACCAGCAGGAAACAGCGGCTCATGTCCGCCGCGATCCAGCTGTGATGCACGAGAAGCTCGTCCGGCTTCAGGCGACCCCGGTCGCGAAAGCGGCGGTAGATCTCCTTACGATCGCAGCCGGTAAAATCCTCGATCACGATGAACAGCATCTTTTCCCCGATCAAATTACCGCCCCGGCCGGTCCAGCCGCTCCAGGAACCACTGCGTCAGCCGCACCCAGACCTCGTCCTTCTCGCCGGAATCCTCCCAGCCATGGTCGAGGTTGGGATTGTCGTTGACCTCGATGACGAAGACACCGTCCTTGGTCTCCTTGAGGTCGACGCCATAGAGCCCGTCACCGATGCAGCGCGCCGCCTTCACCGCCGTCTCGACGACATGCGCGGGCGTTTCCTTCAGCGTGAAGGTCTTGATGCCGCCCTGGTCGGGCTTGCCGTTGGCCTTGTGGTTGACGATCTGCCAGTGCTTCTTGGCCATCAGATAGTGCACGGCAAACAGCGGCTGGCCGCCGAGCACGCCGACGCGCCAGTCATATTCGGTCGGAATGAATTTCTGCGCGATCAGAAGGTCCGAATCCTCCAGCCATTCGGTGGCGAGCGTCTTCAGTTCCTCGAAGTTGGCGCATTTCTTGACGCCGCGCGAGAATGACGAATCCGGGATCTTCAGCACCAGCGGAAAGCCCAGTGTCTGCGCCGCCAGTTCGAGGTCCGAGGTGCCGGCGATCATCACCGTCGGCGGCACGGGGACCTTGTTGTAGGCCATCAGTTCGTTGAGATAGACCTTGTTGGTGCAGCGGATCATCGACAGCGGATCGTCGATGACCGGCATGCCTTCCTGCTGGGCGCGGCGGGCGAAACGATAGGTGTGGTTGGAGATCGAGGTGGTCTCGCGGATGAACAGCGCGTCGTAATTGGCGAGCTTGGCAAGGTCCCGCTTGGTGATCGGCTCGATTTCGACGCCCATCTTCTCGGCGATCTTGGCCCAGTAACGCAGCGACGAGATTTCGGACGGCGGCAATTCCTCATGCGGGTCGACCAGCGTGGCGAAGGTGTAGCGCGCCGGCGTGCGGCCCTTGGTGTCGCGCCACTCGCGGTTGGTGTAGGTTTCCAAGCACTGGATGAAGCTTTTTTCTTCGTCCTCGGTCATCCGCGCCAGCGGATGGAAGCCGATCTTGCGGATCGAGGCCCATTCGGCGCTGTCGTTGATGTGGACTTCGAGCGCCGGTGCGCGGAACCAGTCGAACAACAGCTTGGCGAAACGGTCCCAGATTTTCGACGGGCCGATGCCGAAGAAGATGCAGACCTTTTGCGGAAAGACCCCGCCAAGATCCTTGCGGCATTTATTGAGCGCCAGTTCCAGTTCCGGCAGCGCGTGCTCATAGAGCTTGCGCTCCGACAGGTCGATTATCGTCTCGACGGTCGGGATCACCTTGTGGCCGCGCGAGCTTGCCAGCAGCGAGGCATAGTAACCGCGGCTCTGGTAGCCGTAATTGTTCGACAGGTTGATGACCTTCGGCCGCTGGCCGCGAAACAGCGACGGATGCGCGAGATAATCGCGGTTGGTGATGATCTTGTGTGGTGTCGCCACCTGGTCGAGATCGCTCTGTCTGCCTGTAAGAATAACCCAGGTCATTGTTATCAGCGCTTTCCCAGAGTGATGGCGGCACGCAGTCCGTCGCGGCCGAACTGCGCCATGTTCATGAAGATGCCGTAAGGCACGGGAATGTTGGCGGCATCAAGGATTGTCTCCTGCCTTTCGTCCTCGACCCAGGGGTCATGGATCAGGATATGGTCGCCGTCATCGCCGATCGCCAGCACCCAGTGCGGCACCTTCTTGCCGAACATCAGGAAGCCGCTGATCAGCACCAGCACCAGTTTTCCCTCCGCGATCGCCGCCCTGATATCATCGATGGTGAACGGACGGTAATTCACCGGGATGCCGTAAAGTTCCGCGCGCCGGCGAAAGTCGACCTGGGCGAGTTCCATCACCCGGCGCTTGTCCTCGCTGCGCACCGATTGCAGGAAGAGCGCGCCGTAGAAGGAAACGTAGATCTCCGCCGCAAGCCCGCTCTCGTACCCCGAGACAGCGAGGCCGAACGGTTCGCAACCACCGGGACCCGACATCATGAAGACGGTCGTCGCTTCGCGCCACAGGCGGATTTCCATGACCGGATCCGGCACGAAGCCGCGGTCGAAATTGGCCATGGCCATCATCAGGCAACACGGGCCGCAGGTGAATTCGCAGGTCTGCTGGTAGAATGGCACCTTGGTGGCGATCGGAATGTCGCCGCGCAAGGTCTTTTCGTAGCGAAGCGCTGCCTCGCCATCCTCATAGTAGCCGGGCTCACGGCCGATCTTGCGATAGCCGGCCTGTTCGTAGATGCGGATCGCGCGGCTGTTGTCCTCGCGCACCTCGAGACGCAGCATCATGCGGTCGTGCTCGAAGGCGGCGTCCTCGGCGGATCCGAGCAGCATGCGGCCAACACCCAGCCCACCGAAAAACGGACCGGTAGCAATCGAGTAGAGGCGCGCCACGCCGCTGCCCTTGCGAAACAGCACGATCGCATAGCCGGCCAAGCGGCCATCGACTTCGGCGACCAGCGTCTCGGCGGTTTCACGCTCGATGAACAGGCGGAAGGAGCGGCGGGAAATACGGTCGCTCGAGAAAACAGCTTTCTCGATGGCGGCGAGATCATCGACGTCAGACGCGCGGGCCGTGCGGATCTCGGCAGGCATGCGGGTTGCGACAACCTCGATTGGTGGTGGGAATACCTTACTCGAAAACGTTCAAAACATCAGCCGAAATACTGATGGCCACAAAGCGCTATCGCACCTTGAATGGGGCCGAATTGTGACAGATTCGGCCGCAGTCCGGCGATGCAAAACGCTTTGAACAGGATCGCTATTTACAGACTGACGTCACCACCAAAAGCGGCATCTTTCAACTGGCCAGACCGGCCAGAAGCTGGCCATAGGCGCTCTTTGCCACGACGGCCAATTGCTCGCGCGGCAGCGAGCCGACGACGGCGCAGCCATAGCCTTTGTCCAGCCAGTACACGGCCCGGGGACCGTCCTGCGCCAATGCATAGGTGCCCTTGGCATTCTCCGCCGATTCCGCCGTGACGAAGAGGGATATGCGCTCGCCCTTGTCGTCTTCGTACAGCAGCATCGCGGCCTTGCTCTCGCCGGCCGGAAGCAACCGGCCGCCGACCAGTTGGAAACCGTTCGCGGTCAGGTCGGGTGCCACCAGCTTCAGCCCTACCCGGTTGGACAGCCAGGTCTGCAGATGATCCTTGTCGCTGGCCGGCACTTCGACCGCATGCCGCTTTTCGGCGGCATAGATGACATGGGCCGCGATTGCCTGCTCGGCCAGCCGATCTTCCGCAGGGTCCTCCTGCCCGATGCCGTCGATGCCGGCAAGGTAGCCACCAAGCCCGCCGGCGACCAGAAGCACCGCAGCGGCAGCGGCAAACCACCAGCGTGAGCGTGGCACAGCTGCCTTGGCCGGCGCCTCGCCGAGCACGACCTTGCGCAGTCGCGCCGGGACGGCTTCATCCAGCACGCCGGCGAAGGCCGCCCGCAAGGCCGTCCGGTCGGCGGTGAAGCGGGCGCTCTTGGCTTTCATCTCGGGATTTGCGTCGAGCCAGGCGTCGTAAGCGGCACGCTCGTCGCTGGGCAACTCGTCATCGAGCGCCATGTGGATGTCACGTTCGGAAAAGTCGCGGCGGATCATTTCTCGACGATCCTTATCGCGCGGCGACGTGCCGTGTCGTCCAGCAGTCCGCGCAATTCCTCGCGCCCGCGCGCAATGCGCGACATCAGCGTGCCGGCAGGCACGCCCAGAATGTTGGCCGCTTCGGAATATGAAAAGCCTTCGATGGCAACCATGACAAGGGCCGCGCGACGGTCGGGGCTGATCGCCTGCAACGCATCGATGATCTCGCGCGAGGCGATGCTCTCCATCTGCTCGGCCGGCTGGGCGACGGCCTCGCCGGCTTCCAGCGGCAACATCGCCGCCTCGCCACGACGGTTCACCTTGCGCATCTGGTCGATGAACAAATGATGCATGATCGTAAACAGCCACCTCCTGGGGCTTTCTCCTGTCTGCCAATTGTCGAGCCGCACAAGCGCCCGCTCGAGGCAATCCTGGACGAGATCGTCGGCAGCGTCGCGGTCGCGCAAAAGCGAGCGTGCGTAGCGGCGCAGGCGCGGTATTTCGCCAAGGATTGCTGCCTTCTTTTCGTCCATGACCGCTGGTTTCGAGGTCGCCTTTGTTGATCCCGATTGAACGCGCCTTCCGGGCGCGGCGCAAGCGGCCAGCGCGAAGCGGTCTGCCGCTCCGGTCACCCAAGCAATGAGATAACGATGGCGGGTGCCGATTTATTCCCGGCTATCGATCGTCGAGACTCCGGTTTGCGTCATACCGGCTCTTTGCCTAAAACCGCAACGATCACCGGTGCATCAACGAACATCAGTCTTCCCACGCCTCGTCCATGAACGCCTTCATGTTGAAGTTGGCATCGGACGGCCCCAGCGCAGCTGCCTGGGCCTGGAAACCGGCAATCCTCTCGCGCAGTGGTTTGCGGGCGCGGTTGCGCTCAAGCTCGTGCAGAAGCGCGATCCGCACCGCTTCCGTTTTGCTCGAGGCATTGGTCTCGCGCTGCAGTCGCGTCGCGCGCGCGTCCACCTTGTCATCACGGATACAAAGCGGCATTTCGAATATCTCCTGTGGAATATTCAAATATTCCATTTTGAGTATTCTGACACTCCAAACCCTCAAGTCTCTTTCGCCGCCCGCGTCAAAAGCCGCTGGTAGAACAGGCCGATGCCGATCAGCACGGCGCCGAGACCGATGAACGACAACGCCCGCAGCACGCCTTCCAGCTCCGACATGTCGAAGATGAAGACCTTCAGCACGGCGATCGAGATCAGCGCGGCCGAGGCAATGCGCAGCACCTGCGATTTCAGCCAAACGCCGGCTGTGAGCAGCGCCACCCCGATGACCAACCAGAGCGCCGAGTAGGTGTAGGTTTCCAACTGGCCAAGACCGCTCCACAGGCCAATGAACTCGCCCTTGAACAGGCGCCTCACCGACAGCGTGGCATAGGCGAAGGCGAGCACGGCAGCCACCACGGCCAGCATCTGCGCATACCATTTCGGCCGCTTGTCCCTCGTATAGAGCGCTAGCCCGCCGACGGCGACCGCCGGCAGGAGATAGGCGAGGAACAACAGGTTGAAAACCGGGACCTGGCCGGTCGATTCGTCTGACAAAAGCGGGTTCAGTACCACGAAGTGCCTGACAACGATGAAGGCGACCGAGGCCACACCGGCGACCATCGAACCATAGCGCAGCACCGAGCTTGGCGAGCGCATGTCGATAGCGACCAGGATGGCGCCGGCGCCGATGGCGATCAGCGTGTAGATCGCCTGTTCAGCGAGCGTCATGGCACCCGTGTCGATGACGCCGCCATGCATGGCGTGGCGCACCAGCATGGCGAGCGTGAGCAGCACAAACAGCGCCGCAGCCGCTTCCATGACGAGGCGCGGCCGGCCATTGCCAGCTATTGGTAGTGCGGGGGTGGTGCGGGCGAGCTGCCAGGCGGCAAAGCCGAAGGCAAGCGCCGGCACGCCGTAGCCCGGCAGCAGCCAGTTGAAGACCGGTGTCGTGGAGAGGAACTCGGCGCCGACGATGGTCGGGTCGAAGGCGACGCGGCCAAGCACCGCCATCACCGCGCCGACCGAAATCCAGCCGAGCACCGGATAGGAGCGCCAGCGCGTGGCCAGCGCCGGCACGATGGCCGCCGCACCGAGCAGGATGGTGGTCCAGCCGGAATCGAAGGCCATATGCATCAGCAGCAGGCCGGCGATGGCCGCGCCGCCCAGGGCAAACGACACCGCGATACCGCCCGCGAGCGGCGGCTCTTCTCCGCGTGCGATCCACTCGCCGCCGGAGGCAAAGACCACGACCAGCAGTGCCGCAACGGCGGCGTAGACGAAATCGCGGTCGAGATTGCCAAAGGTGAACCAGAGTGCCAGCAGGATGACCAGCGGGACGATGACGCCCCACGCTGCCCACGAGGCCGCGCGGATCTGCGTCCCGGCAGCGAACCTGCGGGCGGCCCAGAAGCCGGCGCAGATGAAGACCAGGCCAAGTGCGATGCCGATGCGCAATGTCAACACATTGGACGTGGCCACGGGCAGGCCATCGACACCCAGGGCACCGCCCGAAAAATCGGAAGCGATCGAGGTCGGCGGGATGATGCCGAGATGGATCAGCACCGTGACCAGTCCGGCCGCATAGAGGAGCGGCAGCGCCAGCGGTCGATAGAACGCGACGGCCACCATTGCGGCGATCACCACGGCGCCCGGCAAGGCATCGCCGGCGGCGGCAAAGGTCGGGTCGACCGACAGGCCCAGCGCCGAAAATGCGACGAACAGGCCAGGCACGATGGACGGCCAGTCGAAAGCCCTGGCTGGCCCGGTCTCGTCGCCACGGCGAGCGAGCCAGACAAGGGCGAGCACGGCCAGCGTGACGGCGTCGATGAACAGGATGGCTGAGAGGTTCGCTCCCGGCGCATCGGTCATGTAAAGGATGGTCCAGACACCGGTGCCGAAAAAGGCCGCCGCCATCAGCGACTTCCAATCGCGCATGCGGGCGATGACGCCGGTGGCGGCGAGCACGATCGCGAGGTAGCCGAACAGCGCCCAGGGATTGGGCGCCCGCGAGGCGACCAGCACCGGCGTCACCATGGCGCCGATGAGGCCGATGCCGGCCAGCGCCTGACCATGGACCAGGGCGGCTGCGATCGTCGCCACGCCGATGGCGCCGAGTAGCGTAAAGGCGAGTGCCGGGCCGATGAAGTCGTAAATGCCATGCGCGGCATAGACGGTGCCGAACAGGATGAACGCACCGGCCGCAGTCAGGATCGCTGGAATATAGGCGCCGGCAATGCCTTGCACGGGCACTTTGAAGCCGGTGCGGCGGATGAGCTCGCCGCCGGCGACCAGCGCCAGGCCAAGCACGCCGGCCATGGTCAGCCGCACGCCGGGACCGAAAATGCCGGCCTCGATGGTGTAGCGGATCAGGAACAGGCCGCCCAGCGCCAGCGCGATGCCGCCCACCCAGACCGCCCAGCGGGTGCCGAGTGCCGTTTCGACGTCGGATTGGCGGGCGGCTCTCGCCGCGGCAGCCGGCTCTGCAGGTTCCGCTGCCTTCGGTGCCGCCTCGCTTTGCGCCCATGGCCCGGATACGACCTCGCCGATTGGGGCTTCCGCTTCCATAGCTGGCTCCGGTGCGGCGACCGGCTCGCTTGTCGCTGGCGAGGGAATGTCGGCCGCTGCTGCAACGGCCGGAATCACATCGGCGGGGGCGATCTGTTCGGACGGCTTGGCCATGGGTGGCACGGCGCCGGAAAGGACCAGGCTGCGCAGCGCGCCAAGCTCGCGTTCGACAAGGCCGATGCGGCTCTGCTGGCGCGAAATGATGACGAACAAGGCGATGATGGCGACAAGGCCGATCAGGCTCTCAAACATGGCGGTTCCCCCAAACCAGGCCGGTTTTCACTGACGTTCAGTCTCACTGACACTCAAATGCGGCGGCCAAACAACCAGAAAACTTACGGTCAGAAAACTCGACGCGCCGCCAGATTGGCGGCCGGAAAGATCGAGCATGTTTCGGAGCCGAAAGCCAGCAGCTTGCCGCCGGTGCCGAGACGGCCAGCGTGCAGCCTTTGTGAACAACCTTGCCCTCGCAGACCACCTCGCCGGTCCTCGGCGTGATCGGCCGCGTCAAATTTACCTTGAACTCCGCCGTCGTATACGCCTCACCCTTTTCGAGCAGAGCCTGCGCGGCGCAGGCCAAGGCTGAATCGAGCAGCGTCGCCGCCCAGCGGGTTGGGGTGGCGCTCGTTGGGCACGCCACGGAACACGGCGCGGCCTTCAGACACTCCGGTCACCGCGAAGTTGAGCTGGAAGGAGATCGGCGGCGCCGGATACTTGCCGTCGACGATGCGCTGCAGCAGCTCCAGGCCGGTGTATTTCAGGATGTCGGCGTGCGGAATTGTGCCGAGGCCGAGCGGCGAGACCCGGCCCGGATAAAGCTCGACTTCGCTCACGTGATGATTTCTCTGGCTGCGTCCTCGCCTGCGATGGCCTTGCCGCGCGCGTGGTGCTTGCGCAATGCGGCGAGGAAACCGGCGCGGGCGTCGGGCGGCTCGACGCCGCGCGGCTCATAGACGTGGCGGGTGAAGAAGAAGCCGGTCAGCCGGAAGGCGTCGTCGACCGCCGCCGCATCGGCGCGCAGGCCCGAGCCGCGCAGCAGAAAGGCCGGCAGAGCCAGCATCTTGTGGCGCCATGGCAAACCTGCTTCGCGCGACACCGCCCGCCCCGACTTCGGCGAAACATAGGCCAGGTCCTGCCGCGTGCCGGTGGCGGCGCATTGACTGAGATCGAGGCCAAAGCCGAGTTCGTCCAGCACCAGAAGTTCGAAGCGCGCCACCAGTTCGCCGGCAGCATCGGCATCGTCGAGGTGGACGATCATCACGGCAAGAGTTTCGTAAAGACCTTCATGGGCGTCGCGCTCGGGCAACAGGCGTAGATGCGCGGCCATGGTCTGCAGCCCGTAGACGGCCACCGCGCTGTCCATCAGCCGGGCCGCATTCATCTCGATCGCCTCGGCCTGGAACGTGCCTAGATGTTCGTCAAGGCGCGCCCGCCACAACAAGTCGACACGATTGCCCGGCTGGAGGACAGGCTGCTGCTTGCGCGAGCGGCCGCCACGAACAAGGCCGAGATGACGGCCATGCGCACGGGTCATCACCTCGAGAATGGCGCTGGTTTCGCCATGCTTGCGGGTGCCGAGAATGATTCCCTCGTCGCGCCATTCCATTTCCAGAGCTTTTCACCGGTTGGATGGCGAAATCAAGGGATGGGTTTGGTGCCCGGCAAGCCGACACCTCACATCAGTATACAAAAAGCCGCCCGCAGCGATGTGCTGCGGGCGGCTGGTAAGGTCGGTCGATCCGTTAGAACGAGCGCTGGAAGCGGAGAATGCCGCCGACGCTGCCCTTCTTGTTGGCCTTGGTCCAGTTGCTGAAATCGGCGTCGCCGAACTTTCCAGCATTGAGGTAATCGACTTCAGCCGTGACCGTAAAGCCGGGCACAACGGTATAGGCAACGTTAGCGGCGATACCGAGGTTCTTCCAGTCGTCATAAGAAACCTGGGCGTTAAACGAAGTCTTGTCGTTGAACTTGTAGGTGCCGCCGCCCCAGACTGCCCAGTTGCCGCCCCACTGCTTGTAGAAGCCGCGACCGGTGCCGAAGTCGGCGAGGTTGTCATCCGTGCCGTAGCCGGCCATCAAGAACAGCGACAATTCGTTGGTTGCCTTCACGTCAAGGCGAACCTTGCCGGCGACTTCTTCGTAGTTGCTGTCATAGGCGACGACGCCAGTGATCGAACCCCAGTCGCCCTTGTACTTCAAGCCGCCGACGACATGCGGGACATAGCTGTCGATCGTGTTGGCGCCCGTGCCTTCTTCGAGCGAGACCAGCCCCGAGAATCCATTGCCTGCGTCGAAGTAGTACTGAACGACGTTGCTCTCCTGCCCGCCATACGGAACCAGCGTATCCTGGATGACGTTACCGGCATAGCCGATGAACGTATCGAAAGCCGTATCGTCTTTGCCGACGCGCAAGCCGCCGAGCTGAATCCAGGCATAACGCAGCGAGAGAGACTTGTTGCGGCCCTGCCAATCGCTATTGGCCGGAGTCTGGTCTTCATAGTCGCCGGAGCTGTTGCCAAAGTTGAAGCGGGTCTCGGTGTAGGTCTTCAGGGTGCCGAGCTCGGTCTCCTGACCGGTCCAGGTCTTCAGCGTGAAGCGGGTGTTCTTGTAGTAAGTCGAATGTGTACCATCGTCCATGTGGTCCGGGACATGGTTGACACCATCCAACGAGCCGGCGTCGCCGACGCCGATGTCATAACGGACATAGCCGCCGATGCGCAGGCAGGTCTCGGTGCCCGGGATGTAGAAGTAGCCAGCGCCGTAGACGTCGCAGATCTTGACGTATTCAGCGGGTTCCGGCTCGGCGACGACGACGGCGTCGGCGGCGCGCGCACCGGAAACTGCGATCAGTGCCGCAGCGGAGCCGAGAAGCAGGCTCTTGATGTTCATTTTCTGACCTCTCCAGTCATAGTTTTAAATGGCTTCGGATTTGTGGCTGGCGGCAATGTTTTCCCGCCTCACCCCCACAACGAAAAAGGCTAGCACTGCTCCCCCTTTTCGAGGGCGAACATACCCATCGATCCTCCACCTTCAATGACTATTTCCGAAATTAGTCCGACGCTTTGAACAGATTAATGCTGTGTTGCACAAATAACACTTATATATATGCGGAATGGTACAATCGGTACAACGTCATATTGTAAATATATATTCCAATACTTTCGCGGCTAATAATATTTTAGCGGCAATATCTTTCTATCAAAGCAACCAAAGATGCGGAGAATCTACCTGTTTTCGAAAAAAATGCCCTGATTTCTGCCTCCGCCCTCCATCGCCAGATGATGTCCATTCGCCAATCGCACTCTGTCGCCGCGAAGAAGCATTGACGGCACCGGCTAGGCCGGCCGGCACGCTGCCGAGACCATCGAAACTCCCCAAAGCGCTATCGCGTTGCTGATTGTGACAGCAGCCAGCCGTCAAAGACGATTCGATGTGAGGTGGCCGCGCGCAAGTTGCGGCGGATCGTCCAGCCTATGTTGCTAGCGCTTGGACAGCGGCGACAACCCCGGCGCTCACGCCCGCTGTGCGTGATCGGCAAGCACTTCATCGATCACATGACGGGAGTTTTCAACCTCACCCGGGTTGTCGCCGATCTGTCCGGCGACCGTGATCAGCGCCTTCCACAGCGTCCAGCCACGACCGCGCGCCCACATCGCTTCATCGGCCGGAAGGCCGGCACGAAACGCCTCCCGGCTTTTGCCTTCAAACAATGTCCACGCGATCGCCAGATCGCAGGAGGGATCGCCGACGCCGGAGGCTCCGAAGTCGATCACCGCGCTCAACCGACCTTGCCTGACCAACAAATTTCCCCAACTGACGTCACCGTGGAACCAGACCGGCGCACTGTGCCATGGCGCGGCAAGTGCCGCCTTCCACACCTCACCGGCCGCGTCCGTATCGATCTTGCCGTCGAGGGCTGCAATCGCTTGCCAGGCTTCGCCGTCGTAGACGCCGAGTGGTCCGCCGCGAAAGAAGTTGTGCTGTCCCGGCGCCGGTCCGCCGGTAGTATCGATACGCTGCAAGGCGACCAGGAACATGGAAGGTCCGGTTGTCCCAGCCGCCCGATGCAACCGGCCTGATCGCAAGGTCCTTCCAGCGGGGAAACTGCGTGGCGACCAATCGGCTGACAAGCGCTATGTCGATGTTTGGCTTGCTGACCATGGAACCCTGGTGTTTCGACGCAATCCCCAGGGGAAAGCGCTGTGCGCTTTTCCCGGGAAAACCGTTTCACACTTTTCCCGGAATTGCTCTAGCGCGGAAACTCGAGCCCCATCTCGCGGTAGCGCTCGGGGTCGTCGCCCCAGTTCTCGCGCACCTTGACGAACAGGAACAGGTGCACCTTCTGTTCGAGGATGCCTGCGATCTCCATGCGCGACGCCTGGCCGATGGCGCGGATGGTCTCGCCCTTGTGGCCAAGAACGATCTTCTTCTGGCTGTCGCGCTCGACATAGATGGTCTGGTCGATGCGCACAGAGCCATCCGGCTTCTCTTCCCATTTCTCGGTCTCGATATGCGAGGAATAAGGCAGCTCCTGATGCAGCCTGAGATAAAGCTTCTCGCGGGTGATCTCGGCGGCGAGCTGGCGCATCGGCAGGTCCGAGATCTGGTCTTCCGGATAGTACCAGGGGCCGGCCGGCAGAGCCTCGGCCAGATAATCGAGAACGTCCTTGCAGCCGGAGCCGGTCAGCGCCGAAACCATGAAGGTGCGCTTGAACGGCACCCTTTCGTTTGCTGCCGCCGACAAAGCCAGCAGCGCTTCGTGCTTGACCCGGTCGACCTTGTTGAGGATCAGCACCATCGGCTGGCGCACATCCTTCAGCCGTTCGAGGATGGCGTCGGCGTCGCCCCTGATGCCACGCTCGGCGTCGATCAAAAGCAGCACGATATCGGCATCCTTGGCCCCGCCCCAGGCGGTGGTCACCATCGCCGTGTCGAGCCGCCGCTTCGGCTTGAAGATGCCGGGGGTGTCGACGAAAACGATCTGCGCATTGTCATGCGTGGCGATGCCGCGCACGATGGCGCGGGTCGTTTGCACCTTGTGGGTGACGATCGACACCTTGGCGCCGACCAGTTGGTTGACCAGCGTCGACTTGCCCGCATTGGGCGCGCCGATCAGGGCAACAAAACCGGAATGCGTGAGGGCAGCTTCCGTTGCCGGCTCTTCGGTGGCGGTCATGCCGCACTCCCTTCATTAGGGCGCCGCGCGCCCTCCGATTTCTGGGCCGATGCGGTGGCCCAGACGCCTTCGCGCAAAAGAAATGCCGAAGCCGCCGCTTCTTCGGCAGCCCTGCGGGAACCGCCAGTGCCGTTTATCGGCGCAAAGCCGCGGACCTGCAAGGACACCGTGAAGACAGGCTGGTGGTCGGGCCCTTCGCGCTTCTCGATCACATATTCGGGGCGCGCATCGCTGGTCTTGGCAATCCATTCCTGCAAATCGGATTTCGGATTGAGCGGCTTTGCCACGACCGTCCGCGCGCGCGGTTCCCAGTAACGCAGGACAAATCGCCGCGCGGCGTCGATGCCACCATCAACGTAAACCGCCGCGATCAGAGCTTCGACCGCATCCGCCAGATAGTTTCCACCCGAGCCACGCGACCGCATTTTCAAGGCAGCGTCGGCCCGGACCAGATCCTCGAGCTGCATTTCGATGCCGATCTCGGAGCATGTCCGCGCATCGACCAGCGCATTGAAGCGTGGCGCGATTTCGCCTTCCGGCGCGTCGGGAAACTTCTCGAAAAGCATGTCGGCGACGACAAGCCCAAGCACGCGGTCGCCAAGGAATTCGAGACGCTGATTGTTGCTGGCCGCCTTGACCGCACTGGAATGCGTCAAGGCGGTCTCAAGCAAGCGGATGTCCTGGAAGACATGACCGGTCTTGGCCTTCACCACACCGGCCAGTGTTTCGCCTGTCGGGCGCTTCAGGGCCATCAATTGACGAAGTGGAACAGGCGCGAAGCGCGCATCAGCGACGGCCATTTCCAGATTTCGAGCGGGCTCGCCTTGCCGGCGATCGAGAAGAAAACAAGATTGGCGCGGCCAACCAGATTTTCCGCGGGAACGTAGCCCACGGTGAAACGGCTGTCGGCGGAATTGTCCCTGTTGTCGCCCATCATGAAATAGTGGCCAGGCGGCACGTCGAATTCGCGCGTGTTGTCGCCGATCGAGTTCGGATTCAAGTCGAGCGTGTCGTAGCTGACGCCGTTGGGCAAGGTTTCGCGATAGACATCGATAGGGCGCGATTCCTCGGTGATGTCGGGATTGTCGATCTGGCCGGTTTTCACGCGCGGCACGCCGACGCCATTGATGAACAGCTGGCCGTCCTTGACCTGGATCTTGTCGCCCGGCAGGCCGACCACGCGCTTGATATAGTCGATAGACGGATCAGGCGGGAACTTGAACACCACCACGTCGCCGCGCTTGGGCTCGGAGCCCCAGATGCGGCCCGAAAAAATGTCGGGGCCGAAAGGCAGCGAATAGCGCGAATAGCCGTAAGACCATTTGGTGACGAACAGATAGTCGCCTTCCAGAAGCGTCGGCCGCATTGATCCCGATGGGATCGAAAAGGGCTGGAACAGCAGCGTACGGATGACCAGGGCGAGCAAAAGCGCCTGGACGATGACGCTGACGGTCTCGCCAAGCCCGCCGGATTTCTTCTCGGATTTTTCAGCCACGCTCATGTCGTCCTCGATTGTGCGTTGGATGGTATAGAGTCTCGGCGCGCGCTGGGCAACGTCATGCCGGTCGTCAGATGCAATCAATGTGGCGCTTCTTCGACGGGCAACGCCTCGATGATCACAAAGGCTTGAGCGAGTGGGAAATCATCCGTGATGGTGAGGTGGATTGCCGCCCGATGGCCCTTTGGCAGGATTTTGTCCAGCCTGGCCTGCGCCCCTCCAGTCAGCGCCATGGTCGGCGCGCCACTCGGCAGATTGACGACACCCATGTCGCGCCAGAACACGCCCTGCGCCAGACCGGTGCCCAGCGCCTTGGCGCAGGCCTCCTTGGCGGCGAAACGCTTGGCATAAGAGGCCGCACGCGCCCGGCGCCCTTCGGAGCGGGCCTGCTCGAGGTCAGTGTAGATTCTCTGGATGAAACGCTGGCCGTGCCGCTCCAGCGACTTTTCGATGCGTCTGATATCGATCAGGTCGCTACCGATGCCGATGATCATCGCGCAGTGGAACCGATGCTTGCGCTGGGATGGGACGACTGCGCATGACGGACCGCACGCTCGGCTAGGCGTTTGCGCCGCTGCTCGCGGAAAGCGTTCATGCCCCAGCGCGTGACGCCATAGAACAAGAGGCCGAACACCAGCCCGAGCGGTACCGCGCCGATCAGCATCGGCTCAAGAATAGGTTTCCACAATTGCGCAAAGGAGAGGTTATGCAGCATCTCGCCCAGATGCGCCGGCGCGCCGTGCGCCGGTAGCCGATCATGCAAGATGAGCTTGCCTGTTTCCCAGGATGCGCCCCACAGCAACGGGAAGGTCAGCGGGTTGCCGAAAAAAACCGCGCCCAAGGCCGCCGCCACCAGATTGCCGGCAATCATCCAGCACAGAATGGCGGCAATGATGAAATGGAAACCGACGGGAAAAAAGGAAGCGAAGACGCCGGCCGCAACGCCGGCGGCGACCGCATGCGGTGTGGCCTTCAGCCGCAGGATGCGCTTGGAAAAATACTGAAGAGAGCGCGAAAACGAGCGGCGCGGCCAAAGGTAGGTGCGCACCCGCTCGAAAAGGCCATCAGGCTTGCGGCGTCGAAAAAGCACTCTGTTCCCGTTCCACAGCTTCCGCGCCGGCAGCTTCGGCCGGGCGTGACAGCCACATCTTGCGCTTGACGATCACCCCATGGCAATCGCAACCTTATATAACGACGCGCTGGCGCAAGAACAACCAAACACCGAATGTGCGGCGCGCGCTGTTGCCGCCCTTCGGGGTGGCAGGTCTTACTTCGAACATTGGACAATCGCGGCGAATTTAAGGAACCGGCAGTCGCATCGCCGAAAAGCGCGGCGTCGCCGGCGGCTACGGCAGGTATTCGCTGACCTCGACCAGATTGCCGTCCGGGTCGCGGAAATAGACCGACATCATCGGACCTCGGGCTCCGATACGTTCGACCGGACCGAGTTCCACAACAACGCCATTGGCTGCCAGGCTGGCGCATATCTCGGCGAGCGGCCGGGCCGTGATGAGGCAGAAATCACCCGAGCCAGGCGTTGGCGCCTTCGCCTTCGGTTCGAAGGTGCGACCGATCTCATGTACGTTGATCTTCTGATTGCCGAAAGCCAGCGCCGTCGGCCGGCCTGGCGTATCGATGCGCTCAAAGCCAAGCACACGCTGATAAAAGGCGCAGGTTACTTCCAGCGAAGCGACCGTCAGCACAAAATGATCGATGCCGACGACCATCATCGCCTCATCGTCAGATATTGCGGCTGCCGGGCTTGACCGCCGGGATGGCGGCCAACTCCGGTGGCAGCCGGTCGGCCGGATAGGCAGGAACCTCATATTCGGCGAGCGCGATCAGCGGCACGCCGACGTCGGTCTTGCCGGCGGAACGGTCGATGATGCAGGCCGCGGCAACCACTTCGGCGCCAAGTTCGCGCAGGCACTCGATGGTCTCGCGGATCGAGAGGCCGGTGGTGACGATGTCCTCGACGATGACGACACGCGCGCCCCTGGCGATCTCGAAGCGACGCAAGCGGAACTCGCCCCCTTCCCGCTCGACCCAGATCGCCGGCACGTCGAGATGGCGCGATGTCTCGTAGGCCGGGATCAGCCCGCCGATCGCCGGACCGACGACATAGTCGATCTTGCCAGGCACCGCCGCGCGGATCTTCTCGGCCAGCGCCTTGCACAGCCGCTCGGTTTTGTCGGCATGCATGAACACGCGTGCCTTCTGCAGAAAGACCGGACTGCGCAGGCCGGAGGTCAAAATGAAATGCCCTTCGAGAACAGCACCCGCCTCGCGGAAAATGCCCAGCACTTCATCGGTGTTCATGTCTGCCTCTGTTGATTAACCATGATCTTGTCCGAAAACCGGTTCCCACTTTTCGGGATCATGGTCTAGCCATTGACACGCCTTGCATCGCTGACGCTCGAATTGTCCTTGAGCTGCGACAGCAGCCGGTTGAGGTGCTTCAGATCCCAGACTTCGAGATCGATCAGCATCTCGGTGAAGTCGGGCGCGGTGCGCACCATCGACAACGTATGGATGTTGGCGTCGTTCGAGGCAACCACCTGGGCAATATCGGCGAGTGAACCCGGCGCGTTGATGGCGGTGACGGAGACGCGCGCCGGAAAGCGCTCCTTGGTGCGCTCGTCAATATCCCAGCGCACGTCGATCCAGCGCTCGGGCTGGTCGTCGAACGCCTGCAGCGCCGGCGACTGGATCGGATAGATGGTGATGCCGGTGCCCGGCTGGACGATGCCGACGATGCGGTCGCCAGGCACTGCTCCTTCCGGCGCGAAGCGCACCGGTAGGTCGCCGCGCACGCCGCGGATCGGCACGGCGCCATCGCGCGGCTGGTCCTTGTCCTTGCGCGCGGCACGGCCCGGAATTTGGAATAGCATGCCGGCGGCGTTGCGGATCTTCGACCAGCCCTCCTCGCGCGGCTTGGGTGCGGCCGTCGTGACGCGCTCGTCCTTGTAGTCGGGGAACACCGCCTTCATGACGTCGGCGGAAGCGAGCTCGCCACGCCCGACCGAGGCCAACACATCCTCGATGTCCTTGCGCGCCAAACGGTGCAGCACCTGCTTCAGGCTCTCCTTGGTGAAGGTCTTTCCGGCGCGCTCGAAGGCGCGTTCCAGGATGCGGACACCAAGACCCGAATACTGCTTGCGGATGGCGTTTTTTGTGGCTCGACGGATCGCCGAGCGTGCCTTTCCGGTGACGACGACCGATTCCCACGCCGCCGGCGGCACCTGCGCCTTAGAGCGGATGATCTCGACCTCATCGCCGTTCTTCAGTTCCGTCATCAGCGGCATGATGCGGCCGTTGACCTTGGCACCGACGCAGGTGTCGCCGACATCGGTGTGCACCGCATAGGCAAAGTCGATCGGTGTCGCGCCGCGCGGCAACGCAATCAGCATGCCTTTCGGGGTGAAGCAGAACACCTGGTCCTGGAACAGCTCCAGCTTGGTGTTCTCAAGGAAATCCTCGGGATTGTCGCCCTCGGCAAGCTGCTCGATGGTGCGCCGCAGCCAGGCATAGGCGTTGGTCTCCTTCGAGATGGCGTGGGCGGCACCGTTCGTCTTGCCACCGGTGTCCTTGTAGATCGAATGCGCGGCGACGCCGTATTCGGCGATCTTGTTCATCTGGTGGGTGCGTATCTGCAGCTCGACGCGCTGGCGCGATGGCCCGACGATGGTGGTGTGGATCGACCGGTAGTCGTTCTGCTTCGGCGTCGAGATGTAATCCTTAAAGCGGCCCGGAACCATCGACCATGTGGTGTGGATGGCGCCAAGCGCCCGGTAGCAATCCTCGACCGTGTCGACGACGACGCGGAAGCCGAAGATGTCGGACAGCTGCTCGAAGGACAGTGCCTTGGCCTCCATCTTGCGGAACACCGACCACGGCTTCTTCTGGCGGCTCTTCACACCTGCCTTGATCGCATGCTTTTCGAACAGCGTGGACAGCGCCTTCTCGATATCGGTCAGCACATCCTTGTTGCGCTCGAAGATTTCGGCGAGCCGGGCGGTGACGGCGCGATAGGCTTCCGGATTGATATAGCGGAAGGCGAGCTCCTCCAGTTCCTCGCGCATGCCTTGCATGCCCATGCGCCCGGCCAGCGGCGCATAGATGTCCATCGTCTCCTCGGCGATGCGCAGGCGCTTGGCCTCCGGCATATGGTCGAGGGTGCGCATGTTGTGCAAACGGTCGGCGAGCTTGACCAGGAGGACGCGGACGTCTTCCGAAATCGCCAGCAGAAGCTTGCGCAGGTTTTCCGCCTGTTCGGCCTTCTTCGACACCAGGTCGAGCTTCTTGAGCTTGGTCAGTCCCTCGACCAGCTTGCCCATTTCGGGCCCGAACAGCTCGTCGATCTCGGCCCGCGTCGCGGTGGTGTCCTCGATGGTGTCGTGCAGCAGGGCGACCGCGATCGTCGCCTCGTCCATGTGCATTTCGGTGAGGATGGCGGCGACTTCGAGCGGGTGCGAGAAATAGGGATCGCCGGAAGCACGCTTCTGATGGCCATGCTTCTGCATGGCATAGACATAGGCCTTGTTGAGCAGCGCCTCGTTGACGTCAGGCTTGTAGCGCTGGACGCGCTCGACAAGCTCATACTGACGCATCATGGGCGGAATCTCGCGGTGCTGAAATGATTGATGCGCCGCACAAGCGTACGGCGCATCTCATAGATAGCCACGAAACTGACTGGACGGAAGTGCCGGAAACGTATTCCAGGCAGGTCCAGATCGCTCGCTTAGTAGTCGTCGCTCTTTTCCGGCGGCACCAGTCCCTCGATGCCGGCCAGGAGATCTTCCTCGGTCATCCGGTCGAAGGTGATGTTCTCCTCGGCGTCACCGGCGTCGGTGGCCGCAACGGCGGCGCCGGTCTGATCGGCAATCGCCTCGCCATCGGCCTCGGGCTCGTCGACCTCGACATGCTTCTGCAGCGAATGGATCAGGTCTTCCTTGAGGTCGTCGGGCGAAAGCGTCTCGTCGGCGATCTCGCGCAGCGCCACGACCGGGTTCTTGTCGTTGTCACGCGGCACGGTGATCGGCGCGCCCTGGCTGATCTGCCGGGCGCGGTGGCCGGCCAACAGCACCAGCTCGAAGCGGTTGTCGACCTTGTCGATGCAATCTTCAACGGTTACGCGGGCCATGGATGCCCCTTTCATGCGATGGATTTGATGGAAAACAGGCGCGGTCCATAACCCGAACGCCGCCAAAATACAAGCATCATGGCAATGGCCAGGCCGCAGGGCGCCCAATCTTTCGTTCTAACACCCGATTCGGCAAAACCTGTCTCTACTTATGCATTGGGTGTCCCGATCACAATTGCTTGCAGTGCCGCACCACGCCCTTGGATTGCCGCGAAACTGGCGCTATCTCGGATGGCGTAGAGGTCAGCCGGTTTATTATGAGCCTGACCGATCTTCGCTATCGCATTTCGTTTAGACGGCCGTTTATTTCGAGAAGGAATATTTTCCATGTTCGATCCTCGTGAAAAAATCGCCCTATTCATCGACGGCGCCAATCTCTACGCGACGTCGCGCGCGCTCGGCTTCGACATCGACTACCGCAAGCTTCTGTCGAGCTTCCAGAAGCGTGGCTATCTGCTGCGCGCCTATTACTACACGGCACTGGTCGAGGATCAGGAATACTCCTCGATCCGTCCGCTGATCGATTGGCTCGACTATAACGGCTTCAAGGTGGTCACCAAGCCGGCCAAGGAATTCACCGACTCGACCGGCCGCCGCAAGATCAAGGGCAATATGGACATCGAGCTCACGGTCGATGCGCTGGAGCTAGCCGATGTCGTCGACCACTATGTCATCTTTTCCGGTGACGGCGATTTCCGCACGCTGGTCGAGGCACTGCAGCGCCGTGGCCGCAAGGTGTCGATCGTGTCGACCATGGCCTCACAGCCGCCGATGATCTCCGACGATCTGCGCCGCCAGGCCGACCATTTCATCGACCTGGCAACGCTGAAGAACGAGGTCGGCCGCGATCCATCCGAGCGGCCGGTGCGCAGGCCCGAGCCAGCCGAAGTCGACGAGGACGACTACTGAGGCCGGTTGCCTTGACCGCCCTTTCCGCCTCCGAACCCGGCCGCGACTGCCCGTTCTGCCCGCGGCTGCACGATTTCATCGCCGACTGGCGGCAGCGCGAGCCATCCTGGTTCAATGCGCCGGTGCCGACCTTCCTGCCGCCGGAGGGTGACCCTGCGGTTCAGTTGCTGATCGTCGGGCTGGCGCCCGGGCTGCGCGGCGCCAACCGCACCGGGCGTCCCTTCACCGGCGACTATGCCGGCGACCTGCTCTACTCGACGCTGATTTCGCACGGTTTTGCGCGCGGCGAATTCAAGGCCAGACCCGACGACGGATTGGAGTTGGTCGGCACGGCGATCACCAATGCGGTGCGCTGCGTGCCACCGGAGAACAAGCCGGTGGGTGCCGAGATTGCCACGTGCCGGACATTCCTGGTGCCGACGATCGCCCGGTTCCCCAACCTGCGCGCCGTGCTGGCGCTGGGGTCGATCGCGCATCAGTCGACAGTGCGGGCGCTGGGTGGGCGCGTCGCCGCCTACCCGTTCAAGCATGGCGGGCAGCTACCGGCCGGAGGCATCACGCTGTTTTCGAGCTATCACTGCTCACGCTACAACACCAACACCGGCGTGCTGACCGAAGCGATGTTCGTCAGCGTTTTCAGCCAGATAGCGGCGTTCTTGCGGACATAGCGCCGCCCCGTCTTTGTTTTTACGCAATTCCCAAGGGAAGCGCTACGCGCTTTTCCCGGGAAAACCGTTTCACACTTTTCCTGGAATTGCTTCAGAACCCTTCAAGCACGATCTTGCCCTTGGCCTTGCCGGTCTCGATCAGCGCATGAGCGCGCTTCAGATTGGCGGCATTGATAGGACCGAAGGTCTCGCCCAGCGTCGTGCGGATGGTGCCTGCGTCGACAAGCCGGGCCAATTCATTCAGATGCTCACCCTGTGCGGCCATGTCCTGCGTCTCGAACAGTGAGCGGGTGAACATCAGTTCCCAATGGACCGAAACGCTCTTGCGCTTGAACGGATTGATGTCGAGCGTTTGGGGATCGTCGATCAAGCCGAACCGGCCTTGCGGTGCGATCAATTCGGCAATCTCGGCCAGGTGCCGGTCGGTGTTGGTTGTCGAGAACACAAAGGCGGGTGCGCCGATGCCGAGTGCCGCGACTTCACCGCTGAGCGGCTTTGAATGATCGACGACATGATGGGCGCCAAGCCCAAGGACCCAGTCGCGCGTCTCGGGCCTTGACGCGGTGGCGATGACAGTCAGATCGGTCAGTTGGCGCGCAAGCTGCACCGCGATCGAGCCAACGCCACCGGCGCCGCCGATGATGAGGATGGCATTTGCAGCGCCCGCGACGGGCTTCTTCACATCGAGACGGTCGAACAGAGCCTCCCATGCCGTGATCGCCGTCAGCGGCAGCGCCGCCGCCTGCGCATAGTCGAGCGAGCCGGGCTTGCGGCCAACAAGGCGCTCGTCGACGAGCTGGAATTCGGCATTGGTGCCTTGCGGCGCCAGCGCGCCGGAATAAAAGACATCGTCACCCGGTTTGAACAGGCTGGCGTCCGGACCGGTCGCAGCGACCCGGCCGGCGGCATCCCAGCCGAGCACCCGCCACGTTCCAGCTTCGGGTTTGGCGCTTCGCCGGACCTTGGTGTCGACCGGATTGACCGAGATTGCCCTCACCTCGACCAGCAGTTGACGGCCTTTCGGCTCCGGCTTTGGCAGGTCGATATCGACAAGGGAGGTCTCATCGGTGATGGGGGCTGGGATTTGATAGCCGACGGCGCGCATTCTGGTCTCCGCGATTGGTGTTGAGCGTTGTCTAGAGCAGAGATGCGGATTATGTGCGCCAAGCGCAAGAATGCACATATAAAGCACATAGTGTCGAAAAGGATACCGTCATGCCGCGCATTCGCCATGAGCGATTCGATTGCAGCCCCGGCTGCGCCGTGGAGGGAACCCTCCGCTATATCGACGGGAAGTGGAAAGGCGTCGTGCTCTACCACCTGTTCGAAGGCACGATGCGCTTCAACGAGATCCGCCGGCGCATTCCCAACTGCACGCAGCGCATGCTGACCAACCAGTTGCGCGAACTGGAGACGGATGGGCTCATCGCCCGTAAGGTTTATGCACAGGTGCCGCCGAAGGTGGAATACAGCCTGACGCCACGCGGCAGAAGCCTGGAGCCGGTGATCACCGCCCTGAAAATCTGGGGCGATGCCAATGTCACGCTCACGCCGGAGGTTTCCCAGGCTGCGGCATGAAACGACTGCGACCGATATCTCTCAGTGGTTCAGGGGAATCACTGAGTTCCCGGAGCGACCGGCGATGTAGCAGACAGCGCGGCCAAAACCGCTGGTCCACCCTGCAGCACATTCAGGTCGACATCGCCATTGATGCCGTCGACGCGCCCCCTGTTGTGGTACTGCCAGTAGATCCAGTCATCGCGATCCGGCTCCAGAAGCAATGAGCGAAGCCAGAGCGAACGGGCAGCGATGCGCCCGGCATAGGTTTGCGCTGCCTCGTCGGTCAGATAGACAATCGCAGGCTTGCCGAACGCTGCCTCGACCGGGGCGAGGAACGCGGCCAATTCGGCGCTCAGTTGCTCGGGTGTCGGCCGTTGCGGGCAGTTGCCGCCGAATTCGATGTCGACGACCGGCGGCAGCAGCGGCTGATCATGCGGCACCACCGAGATGAAATTCTTCGCCTGGTCGGCGCCGGGCCGGCAGAAGGTGAAGAAATGATAGGCGCCGACGGCGAGGCCGGCGGCGCGGGCCTCTTCCAGATTCCGCGCGAAGGCATCGTCGACATGATCGCCGCCTTCGGTCGCCTTGATGACAGCAAAGGCGACATCGTCGGCGGCAACACGGCGCCAATCGATCTGGCCCTGATGATGGGAGACGTCGATGCCCCTGACCGGATATTTATCGCGATCCGGCGAGAATGCCCTGAAATAGAGATAGCCGCCTGCTGCGACGAAACATACCAAGACGAGGCTGGCCAAACCAAAGAGGGCAATCCGGTTCTTCAAACGAATAGTCCCAGCCTACCCACGCTCCTTCAACAGCCGACCCTTCTCGCGCGACCAGTCGCGCTGCTTTTCGGATTCGCGCTTGTCGTGCAGTTTCTTGCCGCGGCCGACGGCGAGCAGCAGCTTGGCGCGGCCCTGGTCGTTGAAATAGATTTTCAGCGGCACCAGCGTCATGCCTTCGCGGTCGACGCTCTGCGACAGTTTTGCCATCTCGCGCTTGTTGAGCAGAAGCTTGCGGCGCCGGCGAGGCTCGTGGTTGAAGCGGTTGGCCTGCAGATATTCCGGCAGATAGGAGTTGATCAGCCAGATCTCGCCGCCTTCGACCGAGGCGTAGCTGTCCTGGATGTTGGCCTGGCCCTGGCGCAGCGACTTGACCTCGGTGCCGGTCAGCACCAGACCGGCCTCGACCGTGTCGAGCACCTCGTAGGAAAACCGCGCCTTGCGGTTTTCCGAAACGGTCTTGTTGTTGGGATCGGCTTTTCTGACTTGATTCATGATGCGGAGAGGTGGCGCCTCATCCCTAGTTTATCAAGCCGGCGTGCTTCATGGCCGCATCAATCTTTGCTGCGGTCACATCCTCGACCGTGACAAGCGGCGAGCGGAGCACGTTTTCGACCTTGCCCAGCTTCGACAGCGCATATTTGGCGCCGGAAACGCCAGGCTCGATGAAGATCGCCTTGTGCAGCGGCAGCAGGCGATCCTGCAATTCCAGCGCCTTGGCGCTGTCGCCGGACAAAGTCGCCTCCTGGAATTCCGCGCACAGTCGCGGCGCGACATTCGAGGTCACCGAAATGCAGCCGACGCCGCCATGCGCATTGAAGCCAAGCGCCGAAGCATCCTCGCCCGAAAGCTGGATGAAATCCTTGCCGCATGTGGCGCGCTGCTCGGAGACCCGCTCGACCTTGCCGGTGGCATCCTTGACGCCGACGATATTCTTGAAGTCGTGCGCGAGCTGGCCCATCGTCTCCGGAGTCATGTCGATCACCGAGCGCGGCGGGATGTTGTAGATGATGATCGGCAGCTTGGTCGCCCTTGCAACGGCAGCGAAGTGCTCGTACAGGCCGCGTTGCGTCGGCTTGTTGTAATAGGGCGTGACGACCAGGGCGGCATCGGCGCCGGCCTTCTCGGCATACTGCACGAGCCCGACGGCTTCCTCGGTGTTGTTGGAACCGGCGCCGGCAACGACCGGAACGCGCCCCTTGGCAACCTCGATGCACACCTTGACGACTTGGCGGTGCTCGTCATGCGACAGCGTCGGCGACTCGCCGGTGGTGCCCACGGGAACCAGTCCTGTCGTGCCTTCCGCGAGTTGCCATTCGACGAACGCGCGAAAGGCTTTCTCGTCGAAACGCCCGCTCTTTTCGAACGGTGTCACGAGCGCAGTAAGCGAGCCTCTCAGCATGTCGTCCAACTCCTTGGTACTTCCTTGTTCATGCATGTCGTTGGCCCAAAACCGGTATCCACTTTTGGGCGACATGCATCGGTTTTTTGTCGTGCGCGCCTTCTAACCGAAAGCGAAGCGGCGCACCATAGTCTCGACATGGTTGCGCGGCAAGCATTGCCATGGTGCCAGCAAGCGCAATTCGAACGGCCTCGCTAACTCTTTGTTTACGGGCTCTTCACGACCTAAGTTTAGGCTTCGAGGCATCTTCGCCTGCTGGTAGAATGCCAGGACAAGGAAAGACTTAGGATCATGCCGGGCAGTCGGCCTCACCTTTTCGCGCTGCTTGGCGCCACGCTCGCGCTGATTCCGGGCATGGCGATCGGCGGCAGCGTCGATGTGCAGGTCACTTCGGCCATCCCGATGCCGGGCTCGGTCATCCCGATGCCAGGCCTGCGGGCCAAGGCGCAACAGGCGCCCTCGCAGAGCGTCGCGATCTTGAGGAGCGGGCTGGATGCGCTGGCGGCTGGCGACATTCCCGGCGCGCGAGGCGTGCGCGATGCCCTTCCCGATCACTCGCTCGACCAGCACATCCTTGCCTGGGCGATCGCGCTTTATGGCGGAGACAAGGTTCCGAGCGGCGATATCGCCGCCGCAGCGAAGATGCTGCCGAATTGGCCCGGCACCGTCGCCCTGCGCAAGAACAGCGAGCGCGCGCTCTATCGCGAGAACCCTGCTCCCGACATCGTTGTCAGGGCGTTCGATGGCAGCCAGCCCCAGACATTCGAAGGCGTGATGGTCCTTGCCAGTGCCTATGTGGCGTCTGGCAATGCCAAGGCGGCGCGCTCGGTGCTTTCGCCGTTCTGGCGCACCGCGATCCTGGAGGCCAAGGACGAGACGGCGCTGATCAAGGAGTTCGGTAACCTGATCCCGGCTGCCGACCACCGTTTTCGCATGGAGCGCATGTTCTATGCCGACCGCGCCAATTCCGCCCTGCGCGTCGCCGGCCTTGCCGGCGCCCAGCAGCTCGCCGATGCCTGGGCGGCGGCGGACAAAGGCAACAAGAACGCAGCCAAACTGCTGAAGGCAGTGCCGGCGGCACAACGTTCGGCCGGCTATTTCTTCGCGCAGGCCGAATATCTGCGCAAGCACGAGGATTTTGCCGGCGCCGCAGCCATTGTGATGCAGGCACCGGCCGATCGTGACGCTCTGGTCGATCCGGATGCCTGGTGGGTCGAGCGCCGGGTGCTGTCGCGCGAAATGGTCGACCAGGGCGACATGAAGACGGCTTACCGGATCGTCGCCACGCACGCCGCCGAAAGTGCCACCAATGCGGCGGATGCTGAATTCCATGCCGGCTGGTACGCGCTGCGTGGCCTGAGCGACCCCAAGCTTGCCGCAACGCATTTCGCGCGCATCACCGACCTTGCCCAAGGGCCGATGACGCTGTCGCGTGCCTATTACTGGCTCGGCCGTGCGGCGGAGGTCGGCGGTCCTGGCAACGCCAAAGACTATTTTGCGCGCGCAGCGGCCTACGGCACGACATTTTACGGCCAGCTTGCTGCCGAACGCGTCGGCCGGCAGGCGCTGAACATTGTCTATCCGCAGCCAAGTGCAGCCGACCGGCAAAATTTTGCCGGCCGCGAGGCCGTCAGCGCCATCAAGCGGCTGCAAGAGGCGGGCTACGACCGCTATGCCGAGACGCTCTATCGCGACCTTGCCGGGCAGTTGACCAGCCCGGGCGAATTGGCGCTGCTGGCTGTCCTTGCGGAAAAGCAGGGCAACCATTTCATGGCGCTGAAAGTCGGCAAGATCGCCGGCGCGCGTGGCATCGATGTCGGCGCACTGTCGCATCCGCTCGGCGTCATTCCCGATTCGGCTGACATTTCCGGCTCGGGCAAGGCGCTGGCCTATGCGATCGCCCGCCAGGAAAGCGAATTCAACATCGGCGCCGTTTCCAGCGCCGGCGCGCGCGGGTTGCTGCAGCTGATGCCGGGAACCGCCAAGCAATTGGCGAAAAAGGCCGGATTGCAGTTTTCGCAGACACGGCTGACCACCGACGCCGGGTACAATGCGACGCTTGGTTCGGCCTTCCTCGGCGAGCAGCTCGATCGCTTCAACGGCTCCTATGTGCTGACCTTCGCCGGCTACAATGCAGGCCCCAACCGTGCCAGCCAGTGGGTGGCCAGATATGGCGATCCGCGCGGCAAGGACATCGACGCGGTCGTCGACTGGATCGAGCGGATTCCCTATACGGAAACAAGAAGTTACGTTCAGCGCGTGATGGAAAATTACGAGGTCTACAAGATGCGTATTTCCGGCAAATACGACATCGTTGGCGATCTGGTGAACGGACGGAGTTGAGACTTTCTTCCCTTCTCCCCCTGTGGGAGAAGGTGGCCTCGCGAAGCGCGGTCGGATGAGGGGTGTTCCAGAAAACAGCAACGCCTCACTCCGCTGGAACACCCCTCATCCGTCTCGGTGCTGCGCGCCGATCCACCTTCCCTCACAAGGGGGGAAGGGAAGAGCGCCTTCCATTTGACCATCCCTACCCTCGCCTGTAGCAGTCTTAGACGAGCCGGCAACGGCAAGGAATCGCGCCCAGATGTCAAGTGACCAACTTTTCTCCGATTTCTTCTACACCGCACCGGATGGGCTTGACCTTCATGCGCGCGTCTATGGCCAAGCAAACTCCGGCCGCTGGCCGGTCGTCTGCCTGCCGGGTCTGACCCGCAATGCCAGGGATTTTCACGAGCTGGCGCTCTATCTGTCGACGCATGCGGCAAATCCGCGAAAGGTCATTGCGTTCGACTATCGCGGGCGCGGGCAATCCGCCTACGACCCCGATATCAGTCACTACAATGTCGGTGTCGAGGCTGGCGACGTCCTTGCCGGGCTGGCGGCGCTGAACATCGAGGAAGCAGCCTTCATCGGCACGTCGCGCGGCGGGCTGATCATCCATGTGCTCGGGGTGATGCGGTCGACGGTCCTGAAAGCCATTGTTTTCAATGACATCGGACCGGTGATCGAGGCGGCTGGGCTTGCCCATATCCAGTCTTATCTCGAGCGCGACCCGACACCGAAAACCCGCGTACAGGCGACTGCCGCCCAGCGCGGCGTACACGGCAAGGACTTCTCCGCCCTTGCCGGGGCGGATTGGGATCGGATGGTATGGGCTCTCTACCGCGAAACGGACGGCGGCCTGGTGCCGGATTTCGACCCGCACCTAGTCGATACCGTTGCCAGTCTCGATCTGACGCAGCCTTTGCCTGATCTATGGCCGCAATTCGAGGCGTTGGCCGCGATTCCTCTGCTCGCCATACGCGGCGCCAATTCTAGATTGCTGTCCATAGACACGCTACAGCAGATGCGAGAGCATCATTCCATGATGGAAACGATCACCGTCGAGGGCCAGGGCCACGCCCCTTTCCTTGATACCGGCAGCCTGCCCAACCACATCGCGGCTTTTCTCGATCGGGCCGAGCGACAGTACATGTAAAAGTAAACCCCAAGACCAACCAAGGTCCTGGGGTCGTTACAACAGTATTGGCTAACTCGCCAGCCTACTTGGCTTTTGAACTTTTCCGAGGCGCTTTCGGCGAGGCCGCGGCCGGTTCGCCCTTCTGTTTCCGTGCCGCCACCGGGGACGAAGGCGTGGTCACGGGCGATGAAAACACGGACCCCTCCCCACTGCTTGTTGGCTGGTCGCGAGGTTTCTCCAGGACAACCACGCAGCCATCGAGATCGTTGGTGGCCAGATGCGCGTAACGCATGGTCATCGACAGCGTCTGGTGGCCGAGCCACATCTGCACGCGCCTGATATCGATGCCGCCCTGGACAAGACGCGAGGCGCAGGTGTGGCGCAATATGTGCGGCACCACCTGGTCGTCGGCGCCAAGGCCGACTTCGGCCTTCGCGTCGTTCCAGATGGCACGGAACTGTGCCTGGCTGAGCTTGGTGAACGGTCCCTTGGGCCGACGGCCCTCTTGCGGAGGCAGCTTGATGACCTCCTTGACCCGCTCGGTCATCGGAATGGTGCGGCTGCGGCCGGATTTGGTAATCCAGAAACTGACACGATGCTCCTGGATATCATTCCAGATCAGCCCAAGCGCCTCACCGAGACGGCATCCGGTGTCGACCAGGAAGACGGAAAGCCTGTAGGCGTCCTCGCTGCGGCTCTTGATGGCAGCGAACAGCCTGGCCTCTTCGTCCCTCTCGAGGAAACGAATCCGTCCCGCCCGCTCCTTCTGGCGGCGGAACTCGGGCAGGCTGTGGATATCTCCCATCTTATGAGCCTTGCGCAGCAGTTTGCTGAGGGCAGCCATCTTTCGATTGATGGTTGCGTTGCTGTTGCCGCGCTGGCGCAAGGTGCCGATAAGGTTGTCCAGGGTACTCTGGTCAAAGGCGCTGAACCGCTCCCCAAGGAGAAGCTCATCTATCTCGCCGATGAAAGAGCTGACATTGTATTTATGCCGCCCATCATCCCACAATATGTCCCGGTATGCTAAAAAAAGCTCTCCGACCCTGTACGACTTTACTTCTCTGATCTTGTTGTAACTGTATCGTATCGTCGAATTTTGAGAAGAAAACATCGAAAAATGATCGGAGGGCTCACCCTCTTGAATCGCTTCGGTCGTCATCATTTGCCACACCCCCGAGTGGGATAGATCAGCCCTATCCGCTTGGAGGCGCCCTTTCAAGAGATTTGAATCACGCAGTTGTGATTTCCTCCGCCCATCAGCGGATCCCACGAAACCATCCCACGGACCCTATTCAGCTACCGTTACCCCCTGTTCCTTCTGTTTTCCTTGACCCAGTCACGAAACAAAAACAGCCCGGGCGTTGAAGCGCCCGGGCTGGATTTCACCTGTGTAGAACCAGCCCTTAGAACGAGCGCTGGAAGCGAAGCATGCCGCCGATGTTGCTGTCATCGTCTGCATTGGTCCAGTTGGATGCCGGGAAGCTGCCCGCATTGACGTAGTCGACTTCGGCTGTGACCGTGAGGCCGGGAACGACGTCATAGGCGATGTTCGCCGCGATGCCGAGGTTCTCGTCTTCGTCATACGATATCTGAGTGTTGAACGAGGTCTTCTCGTTGAACTTGTAGGTGCCACCGCCCCACACTGCCCAGTTGCCGCCCCACTGCTTGTAGAAGCCGCGACCGCCAGCCGGGATGGCCCAGGTCGGGTCGGAGAGGTTGTCATCCGAGCCGTAACCGCCGATGATAAACAGCGAGATCTGGTCGTTGACGTTGACATCCAAACGAACCTTGCCGGCGACTTCTTCGTAGTTGCTGTCATAAGCGACAACACCCGAAATGCCGCCCCAGCCCTGCGTCCACTTGACGCCGCCGACGACGTGCGGAACGTAGCTGTCGATGGTGCCCTTCGTGCCCGAGCCTTCTTCGAGAGAGACCACGGCCGAGAAGCCGTTGCCGGCGTCGAAGTAGTACTGGACGACGTTGGTGTCGAAATCGCCGTAGGGAACGAGCGTATCGTTGATGACGTTGCCGGCGTAGCCGATGAACGTATTGAAGGCCGATTCGTCTTTACCGACGCGCAGGCCACCAAGCTGGATCCAGGCGAAGTTGAGCGAAACACCCTTGTTGAACGCATTGTTCGGACCAACCACATCACCATCGTCGGTGGTGGAGCCGCCGTAGGCCTGACGGTTGCCGAAGTTGAAGCGGGTCTCGGTGTAGGTCTTCAAGGTGCCGAGTTCGGTTTCCTGGCCGGTCCAGGTCTTCAGCGCGAAGCGGGCGTTCTTGAAGTAGGTGCTCTGGCTTTCGCCGTCTTCATGGTCGAAGGACTTCGCACCGTCGAACGAGCCGACGTCGCCGACGCCGATGTCGTAGCGGACATAGCCGCCGATGCGCAGGCAGGTTTCGGTGCCCGGGATGTAGAAGTAGCCAGCGCCGTAGACGTCGCAAATCTTGACGTATTCAGCGGGTTCGCGATCAGKGCCGCAGCGGAGCCGAGGAGAAGGCTCTTGATGTTCATTTTCTGACCTCCAGTCAGAATCGAACGAAACGGTAGAAGCTACGGCCCGTGCTTTCACGATAACGGATTGTTATTGCTGCGTTATATCGAAAAAATGTGAGATTTGATGCGGGCGCGCGGCCGTCACCACAGCCGTTTGTCGGCGAAAGCGTGCCCAGAGCCGGATTTGAGATAACGCTCGAATGAAGCCGCTTTGGCCTGGCTCGAGAAGGCCATGTAGGTCACGATTCGCCATGGCAGGAACTTGGACGTGTGGCTGGATTTTCCGGCATTGTGCCCGGCAAGCCGCCGTCTCAGGTCCGACGTTATGCCGACGTACCGCTCGCCTTCCGCAGCCTCGCTCTCCAGAAGATACACCTACCACACGAAACCGCCCTCCCTCGCCAAACGAAGGGTATCCTGGCTCTTGGCAGGAGGACAGCCAACCTGTTTTGCAAGGATTCTGAGGTACTTGCGCCCTCCTTCGCCGAGGCCTCGGAGGGCATCCTGCTTCGAGTAGAGGTCTGGGCTTGTCCTGCGAAGCTCGAAGAGCGAAGCAGGATGGCGGAGAGGATGGGATTCGAACCCACGAGAAGCTTTTGACCTCTACTCCCTTAGCAGGGGAGCGCCTTCGACCACTCGGCCACCTCTCCGTTGCGCCGCTGGATAAAGAAAAGCGCCGACACAATCAACAAGCCCCCAGCCATTATCTCGGAAAAGAAGCCATTATATGGAAAAATAACAACGCACCGAAGCACCGCTTTCCACGGATGCGGCGGTTCTGCGGCGGTTTCCTGGCTGGCGACTCGGGGTCTGGCCTTGATTCCGTCAGCCGATCGCCGGATTCGGCCGCAAACAAGGGGTTGCGGAGGGGCAGATGGTTAACGAGAGCTTTCTGAGTGAGGCCAAATCGTGTCATTTGTGCAACAACGCCAAGGGATAGCAGCCGAACAGCCCTTTCGCCGGTACGATCGTGGTTGAACGCCGCCGGCTCATGGGTAATGTCGATTTCGAAGGAGCGGCGCGGTGCGCATCTTTTTCGGTAGTGGGGATGGGGCAGGGAACGCTGTCCTTCAGCAAAGAATACCCAGACCCGTTTTTTAACTTTTGACTGGAGGTCAGAAAATGAACATCAAGAGCCTTCTCCTCGGCTCCGCTGCGGCCCTGATCGCAGTTTCCGGTGCGCGCGCCGCCGACGCCGTCGTCGTCGCCGAGCCGGAACCCGCTGAATACGTCAAGATTTGCGACGTCTACGGCGCTGGCTACTTCTACATCCCGGGCACCGAAACCTGCCTGCGCATCGGCGGCTATGTCCGTNTGACTGGAGGTCAGAAAATGAACATCAAGAGCCTTCTCCTCGGCTCCGCTGCGGCACTGATCGCAGTTTCCGGTGCGCGCGCCGCCGACGCCGTCGTCGTCGCCGAGCCGGAACCCGCTGAATACGTCAAGATTTGCGACGTCTACGGCGCTGGCTACTTCTACATCCCGGGCACCGAAACCTGCCTGCGCATCGGCGGCTATGTCCGTTATGACATCGGCGCCGGCGACGTCGGCTCGTTCGATGGCGCTCGCTCCAACGACGTGCAGGACGGCAAGAACCAGGGAACCTGGGCCAAGAACACCCGCTTCACGCTGAAGACCTGGACCGGCCAGGAAACCGAACTCGGCACCTTGAAGACCTACACGGAGACCCGCTTCAATTTCGGCAACAGCAATGCCGATCCCGACTTTGGTTCGAACGATGCGCACAACAAGGACGTATCGCTGAACTTCGCCTGGATCCAGCTCGGTGGTCTGCGCGTCGGTAAGGACGAATCGGCCTTCGATACGTTCATCGGCTATGCCGGCAACGTCATCCAGGATACGCTGGTTCCTTACGGCGATTTCGACACCAACGTCGTCCAGTACTATTTCGACGCCGGCAATGGCTTCTCAGCCGTGCTCTCGCTCGAAGAAGGCTCGGGCGCTGGCTCCGTCGACGATCTCGGCAACGGCAGGTATGGCGTTGGCACGATCGACAGCTATGTCCCGCATGTTGTCGGCGGCGTAAAGTGGACGCAAGGCTGGGGCGCGATCACTGGTGTCGTTGCCTACGACAGCAACTACGAAGAAGTCGCTGGCAAGGTTCGCTTGGATGTGAATGTTTCCAACGAGCTGTCGTTGTTCTTGATGGGTGGCTACGGCACGGATGACAACCTCACCGACCCGACCTACGATCAGCCTGCGGGCGGTCGTGGCTTCTACAAGCAGTGGGGCGGCAACTGGGCAGTGTGGGGCGGTGGCACCTACAAGTTCAACGAGAAGACCTCGTTCAACCTTCAAGCGTCTGCTGATGACTGGAAGAACGTCGGCGTTGCAGCGAACGTCGCTTACGACATCGTCCCCGGCTTCACAGTCACGGCCGAAGTTGACTATCTTCATGCCGGCAAGTTCGGCGACGGCAGCACGGATAACGTCTCCTGGACCCCGGCCGACAAGAAGAACAGCGTCGGCGGCCTCCTCCGCTTCCAGCGCTCGTTCTAATACATTTCGACTTGTCGAAAACGAAAACCCGGCGGGCAACCGCCGGGTTTTTTGCGTCGTAGCGCCCTTTCGTCTTGCAAAGCGTCGCGTGCTCAGGGGTCGCCTGGATCGCTGGAACAAGCGACGCTGGGTGAACTCACGATGACTCTGGATTTCCGGATCAAATATCGGCCAGATCGCCAAGGGCCTCGATCAAGGGCTGGATCTTGGATTCGTAATGTTTCCATCGCTTTACCGATGACGTGTAGATCGGTTGGCGAACCTGCCAGCGACTGAGAGTTCTGACCGACCCGCCCCTATCAAAGAAGCGCAGGCAGGCATCGTCCCAGGGCAAGCCGAGATGATCGATGAGGCGCCGCGATTGCCCCTCTTGATCCGAGATCATATCCTCATAGCGATTGTCGAAAATCCGCCCAGGCAAAACGGCCTTCCAGTGGCTCATAAGGCGGTCATATTCGCGATAATACAGGCCGAGTGTTTTGAGATCGTAGCTATAACTGTGGCCATGCTGAAGATTTGAGATGAAACACGAAACGCAATTGTCGATTGCGTCACGCTTGCAATGAATAATTCGAGCCTTTGGGAAAATCATCGCGATCAGCCCGATCAGTTCAAAATTATGAGGCATCTTGTCGACTATACGCGATGCGTCGGAAGCGTAGAGAGCCATATTGGATAGGTAGTCCTTGGCCAGCGCCTGTGATTGCTGAGTGGACATCGATCGAATGGTTTGCTGAAAAGCTTCCGTTGAGCCCAACCTCAGACCAATGGCAGCTGCCATTCGTCCGAGCTTGGTCAATTCGCCAGCCCCTTGTACGTCGGGATGACTTGAGCAAATTTGTTCCGTCAGGGTGGTTCCCGAGCGGGGCATTCCTAGCACGAACACGGGCGCTTCGGACGGGTCGCCATAACTTTCCATGGCAGCCAGCAACTTGGGATCGAACAGAGAAATCAAAGCGTCGACCCGCTTGCGGCATGCATCTATGTCAAAATCGCGGACCTTGAACGTTCTGGCCGTCAGGAAATGATCCATCGCTTCGTCGTAGCGACCAAGATCGTTGAGAACTTTTCCCGCGGCAAAGTTAAGATCATGAGCTTCGGCGGCCGAAATTGCGGAGTTGCCTAGTTCGTTCAGTATCGACGCAAGTTCAGGCGGCTCAGAGGAAAATTTTCGCAAGCCCACCAGGATGTTGTAGGATTGGGCCACTGAAACGCGCCGGGCAATGTTTTCATTCAAGTAAGTGGCCGCCTCGTCCATTCGCCCCAGATTAATGAGGGTGCGTGCTACGCCTGTGCGCGCGAGGGGATGATCTCTGTCGAGGTCAAGCGCCTTGCCATAGGAAAGCAGGGACATCTCGCCCCTGTCAAACCTCGCGTAAGCCTGTCCCAGGCAGCAATGTGCCTCCACCAAGCCGGGCTTCAACTCGCACGACCGTTGCAGATGCTTGATTGCCGGCGGATAGTCGCCAACTTTCGACCACGCTTCGCCAAGCGTTAGCTGATAGAACGGGTTGTTCGGCTCCTGGGCTGCCGCTCGCGAGAGATATTCGATCGCCAGTTCGTCGTCGAAGCCCAGCCCAAGCGTGCCGAGAATGTATAGAGCAAGCGGATGATTGCGTGTGCGTGCCAAAACGCGATGACAGAGTTCCTCGGCCTCCGGCAGTCGTCCCGCCTGCTGTAGTTCGAGTGCCTGCCGCAAAAGCGAGTCGTCAGGCTGCGTACGCGACGTCGTCGACTGCAGCGGTTTTGCTTGCAGCTGTTTGGCAGGCGGCGAGGGTTGGGCCTTCAGATGTTTGGACCAAGCGGGCGGTAGTCTAGTATTCATTATGCCTCGCTAGCAAAATCGAGTGGCAAAATCCAGCGAGAGAGATGGACGTCCACCGGCAGTCATCATCCCGATCGATTCGATCATGGCCACGTTGCCCAATTGTTCGGAACCCTTCCAGCGGACCAGATCACCATTTCCCTGTTCGCAACTTGCACCCGCCAATCTGCCACGCTAGCAAGAAGGACCATCTTCTCGTAAGCTTTTGCCATGCGCCAGCGCCCTCCCCTCACGCCGCTCGTCGACGCGCTTCCGTCGACCGTGCCCTTTGTCGGACCCGAAGCGCAGGAGCGCGAGCGTGGCCGCGCTTTTCGCGCCCGCATCGGTGCCAACGAGAGCAGCTTTGGGCCTTCGCCGCGCGTCATCGCCCGCATGGCCGAGATCGCCGGCGACATGTGGATGTATTGCGATCCCGACAATTTCGATCTGAAGGTGGCGGTTGCAGCGCATCATGGCGTGAAGGCCGAGAACGTCGTTGTCGGCGAAGGTATCGACGGCCTCCTCAGCCTTGTCGCACGCATGTATGTGGCCCCTGGCGATACGGTGGTCACCTCGCTCGGCGCCTATCCGACCTTCAACTTCCATATTGCCGGTGTCGGCGGACGGCTGGTGGCGGTCCCTTATGAGAACGACAGGGAAAGCCTGGACGGCCTGCTCGCGTCGGCACGCAAGGACAAGCCGCCGCTGGTCTATCTGTCCAACCCGGACAATCCAATGGGCAGTTGGTGGGAGGCAGGCGAACTCATCGCCTTCATCGAGGCGCTGCCGGAAACCACCATGCTGGTGCTCGACGAGGCCTATGGCGAACTCGGACCGGCCTCGGCGCTGCCGCCGATCGATATCTTGCGGCCGAACGTCATCCGCATGCGCACCTTTTCGAAGGCTTATGGGCTGGCCGGCATACGCTGCGGCTATGCGGTGGCCGAAGCTCAGGTGATCCGCGACTTCGAGAAGATCCGCAACCATTACGGCGTCAGCCGCATGGCGCAGATCGCCGGCGTCGAGGCGCTCGCCGATCAGGACTATCTCAGGAGCGTGGTGGCGCGGGTCGCCGCCGGCCGCCGACGCATAGCCGGGATAGCCGAGGTGAACGGGCTGAAGCCGCTGGCGTCGGCAACCAACTTCGTCACCATCGACTGCGGCCGCGACGGGCCCTTCGCGCTGAAAGTGCTGCAAGGCCTGCTGTCACGCGACGTGTTCATCCGCAAGCCGATGGTGCCGGTGCTCGACCGCTGCATTCGCGTCAGCGTCGGACTTGACCACGAACTGGACATTTTAGCCGAGGAACTTCCGGGCGCTTTGGCGGCAGCGCGGGGGAACTAGAGCAGTTTTCCGTTTCACGGAAACGGCAAACCGCTCTAACTCTTTGTTTTGACGCAATTCCGGGCGGAAAACCGTTTCACACTTTTCCTGGAATTGCTCAAGGATACCGCTGGGCGCGCAAACCAGCAGCAAAGCTGCTTACAGATCCAGCTCCCAGGTTTGGCCGATCAAATCCTTGCCGAAACTGTGGTGATGCTGCTGCGAGACCAGCCTGAAGCCGGCGCGCTCATAGATCGCGCGCGCCGCGACGAGAATGTCGTTGGTCCACAGCACCAGCCTGATGTAGCCGCAAGCGCGGGCCTGGTTCACGCATTCCGCGACAAGGCGCTTGCCGATGCCAAGGCCCCGCGCCGCTGCCTCGACATGCAGCATCCTCAGCTTGGCCACCTTGTCATCCTGATGAACCAGGAACACCGCGCCGACTGGCTGACCACCGCGTTCGGCGATCCAGCAGAAGTCGCGGCCGGGCACGAAATTGCGGATGAAATCGGCGCCGATCTCGGCGAGCATGGCCTCGAACTCGATTGTCCAGCCATATTCCTCGGCATAGAGTTGGGCCTGCCGCTGCACGACCCAGCCGACGTCGCCGACGCGATGCGGCCGCAGCGTTACCTGGCTGTTCTCACGGGCGGGATCGCCCAGCAGTTCCCTTGCCTTGCGCAAGGCGCTGCCCAACTCCTGCAACCTGTCGTCGGGCACGCTTTCGATCAACCGCGCCGTGTCCCGATCGGCCGCAGCCTGGAGCCCTGAAAGGGCTGCCTCGCCTCTCGCCGTGAGCGACAGGATGCGCCGGCGCTTGTCGGCCGGATCGGTCCGGGTTTCGGTTAGACCCTCGCCGGCGAATTTGCGTAGAATCCGTGTCAGATAAGCGGCATCGACGCGCAGTTGCCTGGCGATGTCGGAGGCAGTGGAGCCTATCTCCAGAAGAAAAGCCTTGGCAAGAAAGCCGCCTTCCCCAGCAGTCTCGGAAGCTGCCGGACGATCAAGGTGGCCGAGTTCGAAAAGCACACGCGCCTCGGTCAAAGTGAATGCGCTTTGTGTCAACGTCTCGTCAAGAAGGCCAACGGTGCGTGTGTAGAAGCGATTGAAGCGCCTGATATCGGCCACCAATGCTTTTCGTTCATCCAACATCTGGGTCCAGCTCCTAATGAGGCAGCTCATTTTCCAAAATTAGTGGACTGAGTCAATTAAATTTCAAAAGGCCAGAAGTTCAGCTGCGGCGTCGCGCCCGCAATTCTCAGGTTGCATTCCCTGAGCCATGCACCAGATTCCAACGAGACAGGCTTGGAGAGGTTCATGGCTGGTCATCGCAGGAAAGTGCGGGCGCGCGTCTACGGCAATGTGCAAGGCGTCGGCTTCAGACTCTGGGTTCGGAGCGAGGCCACAGGCCTTGGTCTTACGGGCTGGGTTTGCAATGAAGCGGATGGGTCAGTAACGGCCCAGATTGCAGGCCTCGATGAAGCGGTCTCGACAATGATCGAGCACCTCTGGAAAGGGCCGGCCGGGGCTTCGATTTCCAGGGTCGACGTCGAGGAGTTGGCAGCCGGAAACGCTTACGTTGGATTCAGGATCGTTGCATGAAGGCGGAACTGGTTCGAGCGCCTTGAATTAATTGAACGTTCGTTTTATTATTGCTCCTTAGAGGAGCTGACATGGCACGCACCACCGGATCCGATGGCGAAAAGACCGAAGCAGCCGTCCGCGAGGCGGCGGTCAATCTGATCGCGCGTTTTGGCTACGAGGCGATGTCGATGCGCCAACTCGCCGCCGAAGTCGGCGTCCAGGTCGCCGCGCTCTACCGCTATTTTCCAACCAAGGAAGAGCTTCTGTTCACCCTGATGCGCGAGCACATGGAAGGTCTGGCCACAGCATGGGAAGCAGCCCGGCCGACCGATGCAGATCCGGCGCAACTGCTCTCGGCCTATGTGCGCAATCACATCGCCTTTCATATCGAGCGACGGCACGCCACGCATGTGTCGAACATGGAATTGCGCAGCCTGTCGCCCGAACGGCTGACACAGATCCTGCGCATGCGCACAGCTTACGAGAAGGAGCTGCGCGCCATCCTGCGCGACGGCGCCGAGGCGGGCGCCTTCAGCATCGACGACACCGGTCTGACGGCCATGGCGCTGATCCAGATGATGACCGGCGTCATCGTTTGGTTTCGGCCGGGCGAGCGGCTATCGATCGCTGAAGTGACGGCGACATATCTTTCGATGACAATGCGCCTGGTTGGCGCCACATCTGCCGGGGAGGAACGAGATGTACACGAACACGCTCAGCTTCGGGCATGACGAGGAAATCGAGGCGCTGCGCGACATGGTGCGGCGCTTTGCTCAGGATCGCATCGCGCCGATCGCCGCCGACATCGATCGCTCGAACGAATTCCCGGCGCATCTGTGGGGTGAACTCGGCGCACTCGGGCTGCTTGGCATCACCGCCGACCCCGATTGCGGCGGCAGCGGCATGGGTTATCTTGCGCATGTGATCGCCGTCGAGGAGATCTCGCGCGCCTCGGCGTCGGTCGGCCTCTCCTACGGCGCCCATTCCAATCTCTGCGTCAACCAGATCAACCGTTGGGCGACACCGGCGCAGAAGGAAAAATACCTGCCGCCGCTGTGCTCGGGCGAGCGTGTCGGCGCGCTGGCGATGTCGGAGTCCGGCGCCGGCTCGGATGTCGTCTCGCTCAAGCTGCGCGCCGAAAAGCGCAACGACCGCTACGTGCTCAACGGCACCAAGATGTGGATCACCAACGGGCCGGACGCCGAGACGCTGGTCGTCTATGCCAAGACCGATCCGGACCAGAAATCGCGCGGCATAACCGCTTTCATCGTCGAGAAGGCGATGGCCGGGTTTTCCGTGGCGCAAAAGCTCGACAAGCTCGGCATGCGCGGCTCCAACACCGGCGAACTGGTTTTTTCGGATGTCGAAGTGCCATTCGAAAACGTGCTGCATGAGGAAGGTCGCGGTGTCGAGGTGCTGATGTCGGGCCTCGACTATGAGCGCACGGTGCTTGCCGGCGGCCCGATCGGCCTGATGGCGGCGTGCCTCGACGTGGCGATCCCCTATGTGCATGAGCGTAAGCAGTTCGGCCAGGCGATCGGCGAGTTCCAACTGGTGCAAGGCAAACTGGCCGACATGTACACGACGATGAACGCCGCACGCGCTTACGTCTATGCTGTCGCCGCCGCTTGCGACCGCGGCCAGACGACCCGCAAGGATGCCGCGGGCTGCGTGCTGTTTGCCGCCGAGAAGGCGACGCTGATGGCGCTGGACGCCATCCAGCTGCTTGGCGGCAACGGCTACATCAACGACTATCCGACCGGCCGCCTGCTGCGCGACGCCAAGCTCTACGAGATCGGCGCCGGCACCAGCGAAATCCGCCGCTGGCTGATCGGCCGCGAGATCATGGCGGAGGGGGTGTAGCATGGTAGTACTCCAAACCCAGATCTCGCCCTCCTCCGAAGCCTTCCGTGCCAATGCCGAGCGCATGCGGGCGCTGGTCGCCGACATTGCGGAAAAAGCTGCAGCTGTCGAGCGCGGCGGCTCGGAGGAAGCGCGTGAACGCCACGTTTCCCGGGGCAAGCTGTTGCCGCGGGAACGCCTCGCCCAACTGCTCGACATCGGCTCACCCTTCCTCGAGATCGGCCAGTTCGCCGCATGGTCGATGTATGGCGAGGAGATTTCGTCGGCGGGCATGATCGCCGGGGTCGGCCGCGTCGAAGGCACCGAGGTGATGGTCGTCGTCAACGACGCCACGGTGAAGGGCGGCACCTATTATCCGCTGACGGTCAAGAAGCATCTGCGGGCGCAGGAGATCGCACTGCAGAACAATCTGCCCTGCATCTACCTCGTCGACAGCGGCGGTGCCAACCTGCCCAACCAGGACGAGGTGTTTCCCGATCGCGAGCATTTCGGCCGCATCTTCTACAACCAGGCCAACATGTCGGCGGCCGGCATCCCGCAGATCGCCTGCGTCATGGGTTCCTGCACGGCGGGCGGCGCCTATGTGCCGGCAATGTCGGACGAAACGATCATGGTGCGCAACCAAGCGACCATCTTCCTCGGCGGTCCACCGCTGGTGAAGGCGGCCACCGGCGAAGACGTCAGTGCCGAGGATCTCGGCGGCGCCGATGTGCACACACGGCTTTCCGGTGTCGCCGACCACTATGCGCTGGACGACGACCATGCGCTTGCCATCTGCCGACGCATCGTCAAAAACCTGAATCGGAACAAGACTGTAAGTCTGAACTTACAGAAATCGATTCCGCCGCTTCATCCGGCGGATGAACTCTACGGCATCGTGCCGACCGACCAGCGCCAGCCCTATGACGTGCGCGAGGTGATCGCACGCGTCGTCGACGGCTCGGAATTCGATGAGTTCAAGCAGAACTACGGCATCACGCTGATCACCGGCTTTGCCCATCTGCATGGCATGCCGGTTGGCATCATCGCCAACAATGGCGTGCTGTTTTCCGAAAGCGCGCTGAAGGGGGCGCACTTCATCGAACTCTGTTGCCAGCGCAAGATCCCGCTGATCTTCCTGCAGAACATCACCGGCTTCATGGTCGGCAGGAAATACGAAGCGGGCGGCATCGCCAAGGACGGCGCCAAGCTGGTGATGGCGGTCGCCACCGCCAGGGTGCCGAAGGTGACGATCATCATCGGCGGCTCGTTCGGCGCCGGCAATTACGGCATGTGCGGCCGCGCCTATTCACCGCGCTTCCTGTGGATGTGGCCGAATGCCCGCATCTCGGTGATGGGCGGCGAACAGGCGGCAACCGTGCTCGCCATGGTCAAGCGCGAAGGTATGGAGCGCAAGGGCGGCGAATGGAGCGCCGAGGAAGAGGCGAAATTCAAGAAGCCGATCCTGATGAAATACGAGCATGAGGGGCACCCGCTCTATTCGTCCGCACGCCTCTGGGATGACGGCATCATCGACCCGGCGAAGACGCGCGACGTGCTGGCACTCAGCCTGTCCGCCGCACTCAACGCCGAAATCGAGGAGACGCGCTTCGGCGTGTTCAGGATGTGATGACCGGCCAACGTGCATCATCCGTAGGGCACTCCCTTGGTAAGGGAGAGGCCGACGCCAAGGGCCGGACTGCCAAGCACGGGGGCGCAAAGGAACGTCTGCGTCGCTCCAAGCAAACTATGGCTAGGGAGGCCCCATGTTCGCCAAGATCCTGATCGCCAATCGCGGCGAGATCGCGTGCCGTGTCATCCGCACGGCGCGGAAGATGGGCGTGCGGACCGTCGCCGTCTATTCGGATGCCGACGCAAAGTCCCTGCATGTCGAGATGGCCGACGAGGCGGTGCATATCGGGGCCTCGCCGGTCGGCGAAAGCTATCTGCGCGGCGACAAGATCATCGCCGCGGCTTTGGCCACGGGCGCGCAAGCCATTCATCCCGGTTACGGCTTCCTGTCGGAAAACCCCGATTTCGTCGACCAGGTGGCGGCGGCGGGGCTCACCTTTATCGGCCCGTCGGCGGCCTCGATCCGTGCCATGGGGCTGAAGGATGCCGCCAAGCGGCTGATGCAAAAGGCCGGCGTGCCGGTCGTGCCGGGCTACCATGGCGAGGCGCAGGAGATCGTGCTGTTGGCCTCGAAGGCGCGCGAGATCGGCTATCCCGTGCTGATCAAGGCGCGCGCCGGCGGCGGCGGCAAGGGCATGCGCCGGGTCGAGCATCCCGACGGGTTTTCCGAGGCGCTGTCCAGTGCTCGACGCGAGGCAAAAGCCGCTTTCGGCGACGACCGAGTGCTGGTCGAAGAATATGTCGACAAGCCGCGCCATATCGAGGTGCAGGTGTTCGGCGACAGTTTCGGCAATGTCGTGCATCTCTACGAGCGCGACTGCTCGGCGCAGCGCCGCCACCAGAAGGTGACCGAGGAATCGCCCGCCCCCGGCATGACCGAGGCGCTGCGCAAGGCGATGACGGAGGCAGCGGTAAAGGCCGCCAAGGCGATCAATTATTCGGGCGCCGGCACCGTCGAATTCATCGTCGATGCCTCGCAAGGCCTGAAGGCCGACCGCTTCTGGTTCATGGAAATGAACACCCGCCTGCAAGTCGAACATCCGGTCACCGAAATGGTAACCGGCACCGATCTGGTCGAGTGGCAGTTGCGGGTCGCATCGGGCGAGAAGCTGCCGAAGATGCAAAGCGAGATCTCGCTCACCGGCCATGCCTTCGAGGCGCGCATCTATGCCGAGGACGCGGCAAAAGGCTTCCTGCCGGCGACTGGCACGCTGCATCATCTGAAATTTCCGGACGCGGCCCCCGAAGGCGCCACGATGCGCATCGAGACCGGCGTGCGGGCGGGTGACGCCATCTCACCCTATTACGACCCGATGATCGCCAAGCTGGTCGTCCACGCAAAGGACAGGCAGGCGGCTCTCGACGCGCTCGGCGTGGCGCTGTCGCGAACCGAGATCGCCGGCTCGACCGTCAACACCGCCTTTCTTGCCGCTCTGGCCGCCGATCCGGACTTTGCCGCAGGCGATGTCGACACCAGCCTGATCGCCAGGCACCAGCCGGCGTTGACCGAGGTCGCGCCGCCGACCGGCGAAACCATTGCTGCTGCGGCCGTTGCGGCCTCCGGCGCCGGAGCAGCGCCGCCATCCAACGATCCGTGGTCGTCGCTTGCCGGCTACGCGCATTTCCACAGCGTGGCGCGACGCACACGGCTGAAGTTCGGCGAAGACGATATCGCAGCGAAGGTTTCGGTGCGGCCGGACGGGCGATTCCAGGTCACGCTGGACAAGCCCTATGACGACACCAATTCGCATGATTTTCGCGCCACGCCGCGCCTCGCCTGCTGGCCAGGCCACATCACCGTGTTCGAAGGCGCCGTTGGCTATACTTTCGCCGTGCCGGACCCGCTGGCACGAACCGATGATGCAGCGGCAGGTGCCGGCAGCCTGCGTGCGCCGATGCCGGGGCTGGTCAAGCTGGTGCGCGTGGCAAAAGGCGATGCCGTGATCAAAGGCCAACCGCTGCTGATCCTCGAGGCAATGAAGATGGAGCACACCATCGCCGCGCCGCATGACGGCGTGATCGCCGAGATCGCCACCGAGGGTGCGCAGGTCACCGACGGTACGGTGCTGGTGCGGTTCGTCGAGGACCATAACGCCTCGACCGCAGCAGTGAGCTGACGGTTCGGAAGACAAACGACAGGGCAAACAAGAAATGGCCGGGGCGAGCCCGGCCATTTCTCTATGCTATCCAGTCGCCAGGGCCGCGATTATTGCGCGATCGGCGCGTATTTGCCGTCATGCCACTGGTTGATGTCGTAGCTGGCATTCTTGAGGTCGCCCTTCTCGTCGAAGGTGACATCACCGACAACAGTGCTGATCGGCGTACCGTTCTTCAACGCTTCGGCCACCTTGGCCGGATCGTCGCTGCCGGCGCGCTTGATGCCTTCAGCGAAAGCCTGGATGGTGGCGTAAGAGAACAGCGTGAAGCCCTCCGGCACGAAACCGCCGGCCTTGATCTTCTCGACGGCTGCCTTGGCTTCCGGCTTTGCCTGGGGATCCGACGGGAAGACGAACATGGTGCCCTCGCCGGCGGGGCCGGCAACCTGCCAGAACTCCGGCGAGGCGATGGAGTCCGGCATGATCAGCTGGAACTTCAGGTTCTGTTCCGCCGACTGACGCAGGATCAGGCCAGCTTCAGGATGGTATCCGCCGAAATAAACGACGTCGGCTTTCAAGTCCTTGAGCTTGGTGACGAGAGCCGAATAGTCCTTCTCGCCAGCGTTGATGCCGTCATAGTAGACCTCCTTGAGGCCGCCGGCATTCATCGTTGCCCTGACGGCGTCAGCCACGCCCTGTCCGTAGGCGCTCTTGTCATGCAGGACGACGACATTCTTGCCGGCAAACTTCTTGGCGATCCATGGGCCGATGAAGGCGCCCTGCGCATCGTCACGCGTATAAAGGCGCATGATCGTCGGCCAGCCGGCCTTGGCCGCCGCGTCGGTCAGCACCGGATTGGAAGAAGCCGGGCTCATCATCAGAGCGCCGGCTTCGGCATAGACCGCTGAGGCCGGAATGCTCGAACCCGAGCAGGCATGGCCGTCGATGAACTTGACGCCATCGGCGACGACGCGGTTGGCGACCGACACGGCCTGCTTGGGATCGCACTGGTCGTCTTCGATATCGAGCTTGATCATCGACCCGTTGACTCCACCAGCGGCGTTGATGGCGTCAGCAGCGGCCTGTGCGCCCTGCTTGAACTGATCGCCGATGGTGGCGAGCTGTCCGGTCATCGGGCCGATCACCGCAAAGGTGATGTCGTCGGCGAATGCGACCGGCGTGCTCATCATCAGGCCGAATATGGCCGCGTTCAACATACTCAATTTTTTCATGATGGTAGAACTCCTCCACTCACGCGCTGCCGCCCCGGCCGCGCTTCTTCCAGAGAGGCCGGACAATTTCATCCTTCCTTGGGCCTGTCTAGGCGCATTGGCGCCGCTCGATTGGGCCTGCAAGACGTCATCCACGCAAAAAGCCACGCCAGCCTTGTTCCGGCTGGTCGTGGCTTTTTGCCCGTCGAGCAATCTCCACGCGCCCCCGCGCCTAAAGATCCCGCTCACCTTCCCTGCGTCGCGCACGACCGGGCCCTGCAGCCTGCCGCGTTCTTTCTCTTTTATGTCTTTATGTCGTCGACCGTCTTGCGCGGCCTTCCATTCCGCCGGGTCTGGCTGTCTGTGCAGCCTTGATCCCGGAGCTTCCCTGTCTTCGATAGCGATTGGCAGATCTCAGTGCATGGTCATCCATTCGCGGGCTTCGCGAAGCGCCTTGGCGATCTCAACCTTCGACATGGCCGCCGACAGTTCCGAACGCAATTCCGCGGCGCGGGCCGAGCCCTTGATCGCGGCGATGTTGAACCATTTGTGGGCGGCAACGACATCGGTCTCGCAATCGCGGCCGGTCGCATACATCATGCCCAGTTCGAAAAGAATGTCGGCCTGGGCAGTTGCTCCCATGGCGCCGAAACCTGCTTCAAGCATTTCAAAACGTGCCATTTCAATCCCCTGTTTCCGGCCCCTGTCAGGCTCCCGAGAGCTGCCTTCGTTCGTCCTTGCTGGCTGCTCTTCCGATGCTTTCGAGAATGCCGTGCAGGCTTGAATCCGTCGTTAAATGGCGTGCTTAATTTGAGGAAAACAAAGCTAAAACAAGAGGTAAACGCGAAAATTCGTTAAGGATACAAAGCCAGCAATTCAGCCTGCTTGCGTCAAATTTGACGAGAATTTTCTGACGCCAAGTCAAGACTTCGCTAACCACGGGAGACAAAGGCGAAGCGCCGATCGTTTCATTTCCTTGGCCGGGAGGCGCATTCAGGGCCTTTCAAAATCCGAAAGTCCTCCGTTGCGGCACCGCTTTTGTTTTGCCGGGAGCTGGATTAGCTTACGTTTGCGTAAGCGGCAGGCCGGCGAGGCGGAGCATCCGGCCGGACATCCAAAGGGAGGAAGACATGTTTCGAAAAGTGAGTCTGGCCCTTGTGGCCACATTGATCATGGCGGGTGCGGCATGGGCCGATCCGATCGAGGGCGATTGGAAGACGCAGGCCGGCGACACCGCAGCCATCGCTGGCGGCGGATCGTTTTCCATCACGCTCAAGTCCGGCAAATATGCCGGGAAGACAATCGGATCGCTCAAGGCGACAGGCGACAGCAAATATGCCGGCAACATCACCGATCCGGCAAACGACAAGACCTATTCGGGCAAGGCGACATTGTCGGGCACCTCGCTGAAGATGAGCGGCTGCGTGCTCGGCGGACTGATCTGCAAGAGCCAGATCTGGCACAAGCTCTGATCGACCGCATCCTTCCGAAATGAAAACGGGGCCCCGACGGGCCCCGTCAGACTGCTGACAAACCCCGTCGATTTTCGGCGGGGTTTTTTGTTATGTGATTGAAGTGTCTTGGACAGTTTGTGTCAGGAGATTTTGGCAGGAGGCA